>JAMONB010000182.1 GCA_027066745.1 Flavobacteriaceae bacterium | reverse complement strand
CTTGAACAGCAAATTATTATTAAAGGCCAAGCAGAAAAGATAGCAGATAATTTATCAGATGGTTATTTTGAAACTAGACCAGATGGAAGTAAATTAGGAGCTTGGGCATCTAATCAAAGTGAAGTAGTAAGTTCTAGAGAAGCATTAGATGCAAATTTAAAGAAATTCGAAAACCAATTCCACAATAGTGAAATACCTCGACCTGAACATTGGGGAGGTTATCTAATAAAACCCATAAGTATTGAATTTTGGCAAGGTAGACCTAACAGAATGCACGATAGAATACGGTACACGCTACAAAAAGATTATCGCTGGAAAAAAGAACGTTTGGCTCCGTAACTAAATGTCATTCAACCCCGAAGACGGGAGTAATGAGGAACGGGTGGAGTGAAGAATCTTTGCAAATTTTATCAAATAAAACATATTTAATTTTTCTATACTTATAGATTAATCATTATCTTTGAATATCTATTCATAAGTACAAATGAAACGAGCATGTTAGAATTTCAACACACAAAGAAATGATTAATAGCGAACTGCATGTGACCATTGAAAAGCAATAAGTATAAACACATGAAAACACTTTATATCGTTCGTCATGCAAAATCATCTTGGGTATATGACGGCATAAAAGATATTGATAGACCTCTTAAAAAACGAGGGATTAATGATGCCTATTTAATTTCTAAGGTTTTAAAGAATCAAATTGATTGCCCCAGTGTCTTTGTTTCCAGCTGTGCTAATAGAGCATTACATACTGCTATGATTTTTAGTTACACTTTTAATTATCCGCTGGCCAACCTTAAAATCAATAAGTCATTATATAGCTTTAGTGATGGTTATTTGATAAAAACGGTAAAGGCTTTAGATGATAGTTTTGATTCTGCCATAATTTTTAGTCATGATCACGGCATCAATACATTTGTAAATTCTTTTGGAAACAAGCCTATTGCTCATGTTTCTACCTGTGGTGTAATTGGAATTCGGTTTAAGAGCAAACATTGGAAAAACATAAAAAAAGGAGAAACTTTTTTAACAGAATTCCCTAAATTTCACAAATAATTTTTTTGCGTTTTGGAAATAAAAAAATATGCTGCAATTGATATAGGGTCTAATGCTGTACGCCTTTTAATTTCTAATATTATCATAGAGAAAGGTAAAGAACCTCAATATAAAAAATCAGCTTTAGTTAGAGTTCCTATTCGTTTAGGGGCTGATGCTTTCGTGAAAGGTAAAATTAGCAAAGACAACACCAAACGAATGATTAATGCCATGAATGCATTTAAATTACTTATAAAAATTCATGATGTTGAAAAATTTAAAGCCTGTGCTACCTCAGCCATGCGAGAAGCAAAAAATGGTAAGAAAGTTGTACAAAAAATTCTTAAAAAAACAGGAATTGCTATTGATCTTATTGATGGTAAAACAGAGGCTGAAATCATTTTTTCAACTGATTTAAGTGAATTAATTGAGAGTAACTCTTCTTACTTATATGTTGACGTAGGTGGGGGAAGTACCGAATTTACAATTTTCTCTAATCGAAAAGCAATGATCTCAAAGTCATTTAAAATGGGGACAGTTCGATTGTTGAATAATGATAAAGCAACCAATAGACTTATTTTTGAAGAAGTAGAAAAGTGGATTAAACAACACACCAAAGACCTAAAAAAAATAGCACTTATTGGTTCTGGAGGGAATATCAATAAAATTTTTAAGATGTCTAACAGACCCTTAGGAAAACCACTATCAACTATTTATTTAAAAGCTCATTATCAGTTTTTAAAACAAATGACTTATAACCAACGGATTACAGAGCTGGGTTTAAATCCAGATAGAGCAGACGTTATTATACCTGCAACCAAAATTTATCTTTCAGCCATGAAATGGAGTGGTGCAAAACTAATTTATGTGCCTAAAATAGGGCTCGCTGATGGTATTATTAAGAGCCTTTATTTGGGTAAGTTTGATTAGTTTATTTTTTAAACATTGGCAACGGATTCAAAGGATGCTTTATAAAATAGTTCAATGATTGTTTTACCAAAAACCAATGAAACCCTTTATTTGAAATCTGTTTTTGAATAGCTTTATAGGTTGACTTAGCTAACCCAAAACGTTTGATTCCCATAATGACATCTATCCAATCTGCTTTTCTGAAAATTTCAACTGTATGTTGAAAATCACCTTTGTAAACACTCATTTTATGGTGATTATCAATAAGTAGAGCGACTTCATTTACCCAATCTTTCTTCCCTGTTTCTATAAGATATTCACTTGCTAGTTTTATAGAGGGTTCTAAATAATCAAAAGAATGTGTCCAGATACCAATATCATGAAATGCAGCAGCAATAGCATATTTTTCATAATTATTCTTATCATCATCAAAAAATATGACATAATTATAAATGCGATAGACATGATTTTTATACACTTGAAAATCGCCTTTCAATACCTCCTTATAGATTGCTAAAATTTTGTCAATTTCTATATTTTCTGTAATCACTATCTCTTTCTTGCTTTATAATACGTTTTATCTGCAATATAAATTGTTTTTATAATCTCAGCATAAACAGTTGCTTCTTTATCTTGAAATTGCACAGGTAACTCTATATCATAAGAACCGTACTGCTTGACTTTACCCTTTATTTCATCAAGAATTTCATCAGTAATTAAAAATCGAGCATACACAGATTTTTTAATTGGTCTTTTGAATCTTATTTGAGCAGCTTTGTCCCAAACAACATATTCTTTTCCTAATATTTTCATGAGTTGTATCATATAAAACGGGTCGGTAGACGCATAAATACTCCCACCAAAGACTGTACCTACATAATTTCTTGTCCGCCAACTTAAAGGCAATCTAATATGAAGCTCTCGCCAATCATCAGAAATAAAACTCACCCATCCTCCAGTTCCTCTAATGGCTGGAAATAAATTAAAAACAAATCGTTTTACTTTTGACTTGAAGTTTTCACTTTTATTCGTTTTAAATCTTTTCATAAAAAATTCTATTTGTTTTTTAATGAATTTTTAATCAATTCATCATGATGTTTTACATGATAACTTGTAAAATATAACAGTTCTCTTAATGTCAATTTTCCTAAAAGAGGATGTGGTAAAATATAAAGATCTAAATCACTTTCTGCATATTTGATCGCTCTTTTACAAAGTTTGTCAACCTTTGTATGTAATTTTTTTATCGCCTTTTCTTTTTTTACAAAAGCAATTATGCCAGGTTGAAATCTAGTTGGAGTTGGTTTTGCTGTTTTCAATTTATCTAAGTATTTATTGATTAAAGCCTCTGGACTTCTTGAAGGTCTATTGGCAATACCGAATTTACTTTTCAATATAAATCTTGGCATAGCAAATGCCTTAGTGAGTACTGCTACACTTTTTATGATATGATCTAAATGTTGCCCTGCATTCCATTTCTCTTGATATGAAAACTCATATTCATCTACAGATAGACCTGCTATATAATTAGAAAAATTTAAGTGATTCTCAAAAAGTTCTGTACTAATCTGTTTAACATCCATTCTATTTGCTTTAAATTATTTTTAGTAATATACTGATTGGTATATTCTACCTTATCCATAATTACTAGTTGCGATTATAATCTTTCCTAAGGAGAGATAAAAAACTCTACCATCACCAGCATCTTCTGATTATAGTGTCTAACAGCACTATTAATTGGTCATTTTACCTAATTTAATAGACTCAGCTCTTGTAAAAGTCACATCTCTAACGTAAACCATTTCTCCCCATAAATAGGCATGCCCTTTTAATCTTTTGGTTGTTCTCATTCTTCTAGCCAATCTATTGGTTTCTATTTCTGTTGCTTTTCTTCTTTTACCTAATGAACCGTATAACTTGATTGCTGGAGGATCCTTGAACATAACCTTATACAATGATTTAATCCAAAACCAACGATTGCTATTCACACCCAAGACACAGATATTATTATTTTGCTCAGCATGTTTGGGTAATTTTGACGGAAACTTTTCAAAGTAAAATCCAGTCTGATTTCCATTAAAAAACATAGAACCTATCGGTGTAACTGTTGGATTGTTTTCTACATCAACCGAAGCAACTGACACATGTAAACATGACTTAAAACTCTTACTAAAGTGTATTCGAATTTGTTTCCAATCTTTTTTAATATCCATAGTTTTCAAGTTTGAAGTTCTGTCTGTATCATTTTATCTATATGGTTCATCATATCCAATAAATAGGCATCATCTCTTAACATTACCGAGGTAAATACGGAGCCTTCAATCAAAGAAAAAATTCTACCTCCGTAAATTTCTGGTTGAACGGTATCCTTTATTTCGCCTAACTCTATTCCGTTTTGAATGGTTGATGAAATACTTCCCTGCAATTTCTTAATGACATATTTTACACGCTTAAACAATTCAGGATTGGTGTTATTGGTATCAATACCAACATTTAAAATAGGGCAACCTCCAAAATTGATATTGTATTTATAATATTCTCTGAAAAAATTGGTCAAAGCAAATAATTGAGCTATGGGTGAATCAATAGTCTTTAGAATGGCTGCAATCTTATCTAAAATATACTTTACATTATAATTAAAAGCCTCTAGAGCGAGCTCTTCTTTGTTTGTAAAATTACCATAAATAGCTCCTTTTGTCAATCCTGTAGCCTTTGTTAAATCAGATATACTTGTACCACTATAGCCGTTTTTATTAAATATTGGTGCTACTGTTTCTAGAATAAATTGACGCGTTCTATCAGCCTTTGTTATATTCATGTTCCAAATATACACAAAATATACCAATTGGTATATTTTAATTTATCATTACGAATAAAACCATACGTTATCCACTCCGTAAAAAAAGCGTAGCAATTAGATTGACAATAAAATTTTACTAGAAAAGGTGTTTAACTAATATTCTCAAGCCCACAAAAGCAATCAAAACAGCAGTAATCCTTTTGAGTACAAAAGGCGAGATTTTTGAGGCACTTAAACGAGATCCGATCTGACCTCCAATAAAAACAGTCAACATCAACAACAAAGCTAAATGAGTATCAAAATAAAAACTAGCATTGTTATAATTTGATAGATACTGACCTAACAAACCCGCTATTGAGTTAACCAAAATAAAAAAACTGGAAGTCGCAGCAATCCTCTTCGGAGAATCCCAATGTGTTAAATGTAATAATGGCGATAAAAAAACACCTCCACCAATACCAACAATACCAGAGACTAAACCTATTAAACCGCCTAAAACACTATTCTTAGTCGTTGAGTTTGTTTTAATATGCCCTGAAGAGTCAACAATATATCTAGAAATCCACATTAAAGCTGCTACAGTAATTAAAGTAAACCCCAATAGTACAAAAAAGAAAGTCTGACTTATTTTTAAATAGCCTCCTAAAAATGCTAAGGGTATACTAAACAAGGTTAAGGGTATGATTTTTCTCCAGTTAAAAAAACCTTTTTTTATAAAAATATAAGTACCCCCACTTACAACAACAATATTACACAACAAAGCAATCGCTCTAAATTGTATAAAACTTAAGCTTGTGATAGCCAAAATTGCCAAATAGCTTGAACCGCCTCCAAAACCAACAGAAGCATATAATAGAGCAACTAAAAAGAACAAAATCACCAATTCCCATTGGTCAAAAAACACATTCAAAAGTTCAGAAAATTCTATCATAAAATTAAGGTGGGTGTAAAGATACTCAACTCGAATAGTTTTTTGGTTTTTTCACAAATATTTGATGATAAATAACAAAATACATTCATAAATGATGATTGTAAAAAAGAATAAAAAATAGTAAACGTGTGCTATCTCTCAGAATATTTTTATATTGCTAACCATTATTATTCAAATAACCAACAGAACATCATGTCCTTAGAAAAGCAAAAGAAATATTGGAAAGAAAATTTAAGGTACTTAGCCATACTATTATCTATCTGGTTTATCGTTTCTTATGTTTTCGGTATTTTGTTAGTAGATCAATTAAATACGATAAGAATTGGAGGCTTTAAACTAGGCTTTTGGTTTGCACAGCAGGGAGCTATCTATGTATTTGTTATTTTGATATTTATATATATCAGATTGATGAACAAATTAGATAAAAAATACGGTTTCGACGAATAATTCTTTTCACCAAACAAATCAACAATTATGAGCGTTCAGAATTGGACATATATTATAGTAACAATCACTTTTGCAATTTATATTGGCATTGCCATTTGGTCTAGAGCTGGCTCTACCAAAGAATTTTATGTTGCTGGTGGTGGTGTTTCACCTTTAGCAAACGGATTGGCAACTGCTGCAGATTGGATGTCAGCTGCTTCTTTTTTAGGAATGGCTGGTCTTATCTCATTTAAAGGCTATGACGGATCTGTTTATTTAATGGGGTGGACTGGCGGTTATGTTCTATTAGCTCTACTCCTAGCTCCTTACCTTAGGAAATTCGGAAAGTTTACAGTGCCTGATTTTATAGGTGATCGCTATTATTCTAATGTAGCCAGAACGGTTGCTGTTTTTTGTGCCTTACTTATTTCGTTTACCTATGTCGCTGGGCAAATGCGTGGCGTAGGCTTGGTTTTTTCTAGATTTTTAGAAGTTGACATCAACACAGGTGTAATTATAGGTATGATTATCGTATTGTTTTATGCCGTTTTAGGTGGTATGAAAGGGATTACCTATACACAGGTCGCTCAATACTGCGTACTTATTTTTGCTTTTATGGTACCTGCAATTTTTATCTCTATTCAAATGACAGGAAACCCTATTCCGCAATTAGGTATGGGAGGTAGTGTCATAGGAGAAAATGTTTATTTATTAGATAAACTAGATGGTTTATCAACTGAACTTGGCTTTGCTGAATACACCAATGGCTCTAAATCTGTCATAGATATCTTTTTTATTACCGCTGCATTAATGGTGGGTACTGCAGGATTACCACATGTAATTGTCCGCTTTTTTACGGTACCTAAAGTAAGAGATGCTAGAAAATCTGCTGGTTATGCATTATTATTTATAGCTATTTTATACACTACAGCTCCTGCAATTTCTGTATTTGCGAGAGTAAATTTAATTGAAACTGTAAGTAATAAAGAATATACATCAATGCCTGAATGGTTTTCTAAATGGGAAACCACAGGTTTAATCACCTTTGACGATAAAAACAACGATGGTAAAATACAATATGTTGCAGACAAAGCTGAGAATGAATTGACTGTAGACCCTGATATTATGGTATTGGCAAATCCTGAAATTGCAAATTTACCAAACTGGGTAATTGCTTTAGTTGCTGCTGGCGGATTGGCAGCTGCTTTATCGACAGCTGCAGGATTACTATTGGTAATTTCTACTTCGGTATCACATGATTTAATTAAAAAACAACTCAAACCAAATATTTCTGATAAAGGTGAATTGATAACCGCAAGACTTTCGGCTGTAGTTGCAGTTGTTATTGCAGGTTATTTCGGTATAAACCCGCCAGATCTTGTCGCCGCAACCGTCGCCTTGGCATTCGGGCTCGCAGCTGCATCATTTTTCCCTGCTATTATTTTAGGTATTTTCTATAAGCGGATGAATAAAGAAGGTGCTATTGCTGGGATGGTTGTTGGAATCTTATTTATGTTATTCTATATGATGAAATTTAAATTTGATTGGTTTGGTGGCGGTACAAAAGAAGATTGGTGGTTTGGTATTTCACCAGAAGGATTTGGTACAGTTGCCATGTTGGCTAACTTTACCGTATCTTTATTGATATCACAATTTACACCAGATCCTCCTCAAGAAGTGCAAGATATCGTAGAAAATATTAGAATTCCATCGGGAGTCGGCGAAGCTCAGGAGCATTAAATGAATTTATAACTTTACGAAATTGACTAGAAATAATCATTTCATATTTTTTAATAAGTAATAGAATATTCATTTTTTTTGCTTTCAGTCGCTATTTTTATACTGTAGGTAGAAAAAAATATAAAATAATTTTAATTTTTAGTAGTTTAGTCGTTACAAAATATATTAATCACAGATGAGTAATTACCATATCAAACATTTAGAAGAATACTATCAAGTTTTTAGAAAATCAGTTAGAAACCCAGAAAATTTTTGGGAAGAAATTGCCGAAGAACATTTTATATGGCGTAAACGCTGGGACAAAGTATTGTCATGGGATTTCTCTAAACCTGAAATTAAGTGGTATGAAGGTGCTCAGCTAAACATCACTGAAAACTGTATAGATAGACACCTACGAACTAGAGGTGACAAAACAGCCATACTTTTTGAACCAAACGATCCTTCAGAAGAGGCTGAACATATCACTTACAAACAACTTTATGAACGTGTAAATCAGTTTGCTAATGTTTTAAAAGATCAAGGCATAAAAAAAGGAGACCGAGTTTGTATTTATTTACCTATGATTCCTGAATTAGCAATTGCAACATTAGCCTGTGCAAGAATTGGAGCAATACACTCCGTAGTTTTTGCTGGTTTTTCTTCAACTGCTTTATCTACTCGAATTAATGATAGTGAATGTAAAATAGTCATCACATCTGATGGTTCATACAGAGGTTCTAAAACTATCGATTTAAAAAGTATTGTTGATGAAGGCTTAGAAGAAACACCAAGTATTGAAACGGTTTTAGTTGCCAAAAGAATCAACTCAGAAATTAATATGAAAGAAGGTCGTGACAAATGGTTACAACCTTTATTAGACAAAGCTTCTACAGAATGTGAACCTGAAATTATGGATGCTGAAGACCCTTTATTTATTTTATATACTTCTGGATCAACTGGTAAACCAAAAGGAATGGTACACACCACAGCTGGTTATATGGTATATACTGCTTTCACCTTTAAAAACGCATTTCAATACAGAGAAAATGATGTGTATTGGTGTACTGCTGATATTGGTTGGATAACTGGTCATAGCTATATTGTTTATGGTCCGTTGGCTAACGGAGCAACTTCTGTAATGTTTGAAGGTGTACCTAATTATCCTGACTGGGGACGGTTTTGGGAAATAATTGAAAAGCATAAAGTCAGTCAATTTTATACAGCTCCAACAGCGATCAGAGCTTTGGCAAAAGAAAATTTAGACTATGTTGAAAAATACGATTTATCATCCTTAAAAGTATTAGGTTCTGTTGGAGAACCTATTAATGATGAAGCTTGGCATTGGTATGATACTAATATTGGTAAAAAGAAATGCCCCATAATTGATACTTGGTGGCAAACAGAAACTGGCGGAATTATGATTTCTCCAATTCCATATGCTACACCAACAAAACCTACCTATGCGACTTTGCCTTTCCCTGGAATTCAGCCTGCTTTAATGGATGAAAATGGTAAAGAAATTAAAGGCAATCAAGTAGATGGTCGCTTGTGTATTAAATTTCCTTGGCCTTCAATGGCAAGAACCATATGGAATAATCATGACAGGTATAGAGAGACTTATTTTTCTGCTTATAAAGGTAAATATTTTACTGGCGATGGTGCCTTACGTGATGAAGTAGGTTACTACAGAATTACTGGTAGGGTTGATGATGTTATTATTGTTTCTGGTCATAATTTAGGCACTGCACCTATTGAAGATGCTATTAATGAGCATCCCGCTGTGGCAGAATCAGCCATTGTAGGATTTCCACATGACATCAAAGGAAATGCTCTTTACGGGTATGTAATTTTAAAGGAAACAGGTGAAGGTAGAGATCAAAATAACCTTCGTAAAGAAATCAATCAGATTATTACAGAACATATTGGTCCAATAGCCAAGCTAGATAAAATTCAATTTACAAGTGGATTACCTAAAACACGTTCTGGTAAAATTATGCGTAGAATATTACGCAAAATAGCCAGTAATGATACAAGTAATTTAGGAGACACTTCTACTTTATTAAACCCTGAAGTGGTACAAGAAATTATGGACAATGTATTGTAACTATTTACAACTCAAAGCTTGATAATAGGAAGCTCTAAAGCTATTCATTTTTACAATCTAACATTATTTTTAGCAAAAAAGGACTAAATAAAATAAGCTGTTTTTTAAATTTTTGAAATGCATAAAACTACATTTGATTGATTATTAATTACTTATGTTAGAGTAATTTTGTATCTTGCAAGCATGATCGCTATAGACAAATTAGAAAACCAGAAATTCATACAAGAATCAGTATCCTATATTGAGAACTTAGGCTATGAAAATATAAAAGCTGATATTGAAGGTTATGACACCCCTAAAGCTTATCACAAAAAAGGTAGTGATTTTATTATCACCCCTGATATTGTAGCTGAAAAATCTGGAAGAAAACACTATTTTGAAGTCAGTTTGAAATCAGAAAAGCCAAATTTATTAAAATCAAAATGGCGGTTTTTAGAAGTATTGACTCGAATGAAAGATAATCGTTTTAAAATTATTACTTATCGTGGACACTATAAATTTACGCAAGATATGCTTGATGACATCAATCTGGTTAAAGATATTATAAAACTATAAACCTGAGTTCTACCTAAGGTTATAAGTCATTTATACTACTTCTTTAAATTCATTTTCAACAACTCATTTTGTTCTTGTAACAATTCTGTTAAATCTGTAAGCAGTTGAATATCTTTAGGGGTTTCTACAGTAGTATCTTTTGTGTCTTGTGCTTTAGTCCGCAATCTATTCATAAACTTTACGACAATAAAAATAGTAAAACCTATTATGGCAAAGTCTAGTAATGCCTCACTCAATGCCCCATAACCTATTGCTACTTCATCAGTAATTACATTTCCAGAATTGTCAAACACAATATCACGAAGAATTATTCTCTTTTCTTGAAAATTTATACCATTGGTCAATAATGATAAAGGAGGCATCATTACCTTTTTGACTAAGACATCTATTACTTTATTAAAGGAGGCTCCTATAATAATACCGATAGCCATATCCATCATATTGCCTTTAACTGCAAACTCTTTAAACTCTTTAAATAATTTCATGCTTTCATATTTTTATTATTACAAAGGTATCTTTTATAAATAGTATAAAAAATAGAAGCATCATAAAAGCAAAATATCAGCTAAAAAGATTCTAATAATTGACTAAAGTAAAATAATGTTAAATATCTTTAAAAAAAAGATTTCAAACACTTGCAGTAAATAGAAAAACAATTATATTTGCACTCGCAAACAGAAAATAAATTCCTCCTTAGCTCAGTTGGTTAGAGCATCTGACTGTTAATCAGAGGGTCCAAGGTTCGAGTCCTTGAGGGGGAGCGACTAAAGCCACACGTAAGTGCGGCTTTTTTAATACACTTATTTTAAATAAACATCTTATACCAATTTAAATATTTGATGTCGTAAAATAAAATAGGGGTCAGTCAGGGCAAACTCACACTTTTTTTTCTAGCAAACACTAGATATTCATTTGATTTATAGTTGTTTAAGCCATTAATTATTTGTATATTATACTGATAATCAATAATTTAACTTTATGAAATCAGATAGTAAAATAATCAGCATTTTTAAGCAAGTAGAAGATCCGAGAAGCCATATAAACCAACTTCATAACTTAATTGACATCCTTCTAATCGGAATAATTTCGGTGATTTGTGGAGCAGAAACAT
>JAMONB010000181.1 GCA_027066745.1 Flavobacteriaceae bacterium | reverse complement strand
ATGAATTTTTTCCAATTTTCGCCAAATTTCCTCAAACTAACCCGTTAGTCTTTCTAAAATTCGTCTTCAAATTGAATGAAAATTCATCTAAACTGCAAACAAATCTTAAGTCGAACTCAGGTTTAAAGTACTCTGATTTATCCAAAGATTGAAACCAATTAGATACACTTAAAAACATTTCTGGGAATTTAAGTCCTAATTCTCTAAGTATAGGTTTAAAATTATTACCTCCATGACTATTAAATATCAATAACTTCTTAATCCCTTGTCTATTCAACATTTCAACAATATCATTAAGAATTGCAAATTGCGTACTCGGGCTCAAGTTGATATCTAAAAGAATATCAGACTGCCCTGTATTAACACCAAAAGGCAAGGTTGGTAATACAATAATTTTAGCTCCTTGATCCCATGCAATTCTTGCAGATTCTGCTGATAAATAATCAGACTCAATGTTGTCAGTCGCATAGGGTAAATGATAGTTATGTGCTTCTGTAGCTCCCCAAGGAAGGATAGCTAAATCTATAGTTTTGTCTTTTAAACTTTTCCAATTCGTTTCGGCTAAAATGTAAGGTCTAATCATTTCTTTTGAAGTATTCTATTTTAATCAATCAAAAATAAAGAAATATTTAACATAATAACTCAAAGATAACATCTATTTTTGCATAATTAAAACTTAACATACACAAAACGAGCATGTTAAATTTTAAACATCTAAAAAATTGATTAACAGTAAATTAACCTTAAATGTAGAGACACTCATTAAAAACAATAACTATAAAACATATGAAAAAAATACTTACATTAGTGGCTATTTTATCAATAATAGCATGTAAAAATAAGGAAATAGCAACAGATCAAACTGCTACAAATGAAACTTCTATTTCTAATGAAGATAACTCTGAAGCAAATGAAAAAGTAACATTATTAACTAAAGGTGACCGCAAACCTTCACCAAAATTTGTAAATTATGAAAATTACAAAGGAGGGACAACTTCGTTAGATGATTTAAAAGGTAAATATGTGTATGTTGATGTTTGGGCTACATGGTGTCCCCCTTGCCGAGCTGAAATCCCTTATTTAAAGAAAATTGAAAAAGAATTTCATGGTAAAAATATTGCATTTGTAAGTATTTCTCTCGATGAAGATAGTGCTCATGAAACATGGAAAAATATGATTGCTGACAAAGAAATGGGTGGTATTCAGCTTTATGCTGGTGGTGATTCAGAATTTGTTCAAGGTTATCGTATTCAAGGCATTCCGAGATTTATTTTAATTGATGACGAAGGAAATATTGTAAATGCTAACGCACCAAGACCATCAGAAGCTGCTTTAAAAACATTGTTTAAGAGTGTCGGCTTATAAAATAATTTGAAAATTTTAATTCTAACAAATAAAAACATAAAAAATGCTGTGAAAATCACAGCATTTTTTTGTTATTTTTTTTGATCTGACTCTTCATCACCCTTAACTATCGGCAATTCTTTCTTCAGCAAATCTGCATATGCCTCAGACAAATAATCAATACAATCAGAAGCTGTAAAAGTTTCAAAAACTTTAGTATTCATAGCCAACTCAGAAGTTCTCCCATGTAAATAAACGCCCAAAATAGCTGCTTCAAAAGGAGAATACTTTTGTGCTATTAATCCTGTAATAATACCCGTTAGCACGTCTCCACTTCCAGCAGTTGCCAAAGCAGAATTTCCTGTAGTGTTAAAATAAATTTTTTCTTGATGGGCAATAGCAGTATAAGCTCCTTTTAACACAATAATAATTTTATATTTTTTAGAAAGTGCTACTAATTTTTTAAGTTTTGCATAATCATCTTTCCATTTACCTACCAATCTTTCAAACTCTTTAGGGTGTGGTGTTAAAATTGAATTCTCTGGCAATAAAGCTAATAAATCCTTATCCTTTGACAACAGGTTAATTGCATCTGCATCTATTACTAAAGGTATTTTGTTGAGTTTTAAAAATTTTGCAAACCCTTTAGTCGTTTCTGTGCTTGTCCCCATCCCTACTCCTATTCCAATTACAGTGGCTTTGACTTTTGAATTAAAATGATGGAGTTCATTTTCAGCATCAACCTCTACCATGACTTCAGGAATTGAAGTTTGTAAAATTTGATAAGCACATTTTGGTACATAAGCAGTTACCAAACCACTACCGATGACTAAGGCTGCCTTTGTAGTTAAAGAGACCGCTCCAACTTTACCAAAACTACCCCCAATAATTAGGCTATGTCCATAATCTCCTTTATGAGAAAATCTTTCTCTGAATCTATAAAGTGGTAATACATCAGCTTTAGAGGTTAAATAGTAATCACTTTCAATAGTGCTTAAATATTCTTGATCTAAGCCAATATCAATACTATCCCAAGTATTGACATAAGCTTTATTTTCAGGTAACAAAAATGCCAATTTAGGCGTTTGGAATGTTAAAGTATGATATGATTTTATAACTGATTCAACATCTGTAATTGCTTTGTCAGAAAATAACCCTGAAGGAAAGTCTATAGAAAGCACATAGGCATTGGTGGTATTGATAAATTGAATAGTTTCTTTTAATAAGCCTTCTGGATTACGAGACAAACCCATTCCGAAAATAGCATCAACTACCATATCATTTTCTGTAACTTTAGGGAATTCAGATTTACAAGTTATCATTTCTGACCAAACTCCTATTTCTTTTAATCGCTCATAATTCTTCAAAAAAGCATCTGAACGCTTATTGTCACAATTAATAATATATGTGTTTACGTTATAACCATGTTGTTTCAAATGCCTTGCTATCACCAATCCATCGCCACCATTATTACCAGTTCCACAAAAAACTTGTATGGTAACTGGACTTCCTTGTAATCTATTATCAATCCATTGAAAACATAAGTTTCCTACATGTTCCATAAGGTCTAAAAAGCTAATATCACTTTTTTTAACGGTAATAGCATCTGCTTTATACAGTTGTTTGGCAGAAAGTATTTTAGGCATAGAATAAAAATATATTAATCAATTAATCGTTTTCATTTTTAGAAACTCCGTAAGATTTCAAATGTAGTTATTTTTGATAAAAAATTAACAATTCAGCATTAATTTAATCTAACAGATTTTCCATACTTTTACCTCTTATTAATTTATTAAAATTCATTGACCATGAAACAAGTATTCATATGTATCCTTTTTATTCTAACAATCTCTTTTTCTGCAACGTCTCAAATAGTAGAACCTATAAAATGGACAACTGCAGTGAAAAAAATATCTGACACTGAATATACGCTGATTACAACAGCGACTATAGACTCTGGCTGGCACTTATATTCTCAAACTGTCCCTGAAGACGGACCTATACCTACTACTTTCTCTTTTAAAGGAAATAAAAACTATTCAAAGAAAGGGAATACAAAAGAAGGAAAGGGACATGAAGTAGATGATAAAGTATTTAATATGAAAATAAAATATTTTGACCAAAAAGCAAACTTTAAACAGCGTATAAAGCTTAAAACTACTGGTAATATTGAAATAAAAGCTACTGTTGAGTTTATGGTTTGTAATGATTCACAATGTTTACCGCCTAAAGAAATAGATTTAATTTTTAAAATCCAATAACTTTTAATCATAAAATTACTTATGAAAAAAATACTGACAATTCTTTTGGTTTTAGTAACATTTACTACGGTAAAAGCACAAATTGTAGATCCTATAAAGTGGACAACATCCATTGAGAAAATATCTGAAACTGAATATATTTTAATTGCCAATGCTACCTTAGAAAATGATTGGCATCTCTACTCTCAAGATGTACCTGATGATGGTCCAATTGCAACAACTTTTAGTTTTGAAACCAATAAAAGTTTTGAACTTAAAGGCAATACTGTAGAAGACAAAGGACATACTGAATTTGAACCTGCTTTTGATATGGAGGTAAAATACTTTAAAGGTAAAGCTGAATTCAAACAACGTATTAAACTATTAACCAAAGAATTATCTTTGGTAAAAGGTGAGGTCGAATTTGGAGTTTGTAATGATATGCAATGCTTACCGCCAACTACAGTTGATTTGAGTTTTAATATCAATAACGATACTTCTAAAAACAATACTGCTGTTGCGGATGCAGATAATGACAGTGAAACCGAAACAGCATCCAAAGAAGAAAAAGAGGAAAAAAAAGGATTATTAGGCATCTTTATTATTGCTTTTCTTTCAGGTTTTGTAGCCTTATTAACACCTTGCGTGTTTCCTATGATACCCATGACCGTTAGCTTTTTCACCAAACAAAGTAAAACGAAAGCCGCGGGTATTAGAAATGCTATCATTTACGGATTGGCAATCATTGCTATTTATGTGCTTTTAGGCACAGCCATAACTGCAATTTTCGGTGCATCAGCATTAAATGCATTGGCAACCAATGTTTGGTTTAATCTTATCTTTTTTGTCTTACTTATTGTTTTTGCTATTTCATTTTTAGGAGCCTTTGAAATCACATTACCGAGCTCATGGGGTACAAAAATTGATAAACAAGCAGATAGAGGTGGTATTATTGGTATCTTTTTTATGGCATTGGCATTGGCAATTGTATCTTTTTCTTGCACAGGGCCAATTGTAGGAACGCTACTGGTTGAAGCAGCTTCTAAAGGAGGTATTGCTCCTATTATTGGCATGTTAGGTTTTTCAACTGCTATTGCTTTACCATTTGCATTATTTGCTGCATTCCCAGGTTGGTTAAATTCATTACCAAAATCTGGTGGCTGGCTAAACACCGTAAAAGTGGTATTAGGTTTTTTAGAATTGGCATTGGCTTTTAAATTCCTTTCAAATGCCGATTTGGTATTAGATTTACACCTACTAGAACGTGAAGTATTTATTGCTATTTGGATTGCTGTTTTTGGAGCCTTAGCAATATATTTATTCGGGAAAATACAATTACCACACGATTCTCCATTAAGCCATATTTCGGTCGGCAGGTTGTTATTAGGATTAGTAACCTTATCATTTACTGTATATATGATTCCCGGTTTATGGGGAGCACCGTTAAATTTAATAAGTGCTTTTCCTCCTCCACAACACTATAGTGAATCGCCTTATGGAGTCGGATTTTCAAAACTTGGTGGCGGTACAGCCAACGACTCTGAAATTCCTGAAGGTGCACATTTAATGGCTCCGCATGATATTTTAACTTTTAATGATTATGAAACTGGATTGGCGTATGCGAAAAAGATTGGCAAACCTGTCATGATTGATTTTACGGGTAAAGCCTGTGTAAATTGCCGTAAAATGGAGCAAAATGTTTGGCCTAAAGAAAATATTTTAAGGCTTTTAAAAAATGAACTCATTCTTATTTCTTTATATGTAGATGATAAAAGACCTTTACCTGCTGGTGAAGAAGTTGATTCTAAACTTAGACCTGGTAAAAAATTAAAATACATTGGTGAAAAATGGAGCGAATTCCAAACCATTCGCTATAAAGCCAATACGCAACCTTTTTATGTGTTGATAAATCATAATGAAGAGAATTTAATTGATCCAGTCGCTTATACACCCAATGCTGATGAATACTATGCTTGGTTGAAAAAAGGAATAGATAAGTTTGAGAAGTGATTTTAACCAATATACACAAAACCATAAGACTCTTTAATAGTCTGAGAGAGTCTTGTTTATCATAAAGTCAAACTTCTCTTAGACTGTATTTATATGTTAACACAAACTTAAACCTGAGTAAAAAAATCTTACAGAAAAGAAAAACCACAGACAAATTGCATCTTCTATTTTTGCCAAAACACATAATAATAATTCTTCAGCTGTAAACTATATTCACAAAAAATATGGAAACCTACTACCAACGATTTAATGAAGTCTTAAAATACATTCACTTTCATTTGGATGAAAAATTAGACTTAGATAAATTAGCTTCTATTGCATTTGTTTCAAAACATCACTTCCATAGGTTAATAAAAGCATACTTAGGCGAACCTTTAGGTGTTTATATCAGTAGAATAAAAGTTGAAACTGGAGCTAAACTATTAAAGTATTCAAACACTACAATTTTGGAAATAGCATATAAAATTGGCTATGAAACACCTACATCATTTAACAAAAGTTTTAAAAAACAATTTGGAGTAACACCAACACAATTTCGTAAAAATCCTAATCACTCATTTGAAACCATCAAAAGCAATACAAAAAAAATAATTTTTGATTTAACTCAACAAACTAAGACGATACAACCCATTTTGGTTCTTTCAAATCAATCTAAAGGATTAATAGACTTGATTGACAAAACCGAAGTATGGGAAGATTTAATGAAATTTGCTAAGCAGAAACATTTACTTAACTCACAAAGCAATTTATACGGAATTACTTGGGACGACCCATCTATCACTTCAAAACAATATATTAGATATGATGCTTGTATAAGTATTGAGCAAGAAATAAAACACAGTAGATTTGTAATTAAAAAAATTGCTGGCGGAAAATATATGTGCTTTACATATAAAGGTGATTACAAATATTTAGGTGATGTTTATGATCAAATATTCAGAGAATACATTCTTTCTAAAAAAGTATTTTTACGAGAAGAAGTGTTATTTGACCAATACTTAAATGATAAAAACACAACAGAAAATGATGAATTATTAACAATGATTTATATTCCTATCCAATAAATCATAGTCATTTCAACCCATCTATGCATTAGAAACATCTATTACGTCTTGAAATCACTGCAGAATAAGGTGCTACGCTAGTTTTTCTGTTTTAACCATAGCGGTGCTATGCTGAAACCAGTAAAAACTCTTATTCTATTGTGCTTTCAAGCCTCATAACGATACCCTATTGCATAGATCGGGTTCAACTAAAACCAACCTTAGCAAGATTGGAAAGGTTTAAACTTTCTATCTCATATACTTTTGTGGCATAATTAAATCACAAAGTAATATGAAGATCTTAAATAAGAGTAAAAAAAGTACTTTCTTTTGGATTGTATTTTGTCTTTTCCAGTTTAGTGGAAATGCACAAAATTCAACTTTAGATAAATACATCAATCAAGCTATTGAGAGTAACTCTGTCTTAAAACAAAAGCAGTTATCTTACGAAAAAAGTTTACTCACTTTAAAGGAAGCCAAACAAATGTTTTATCCAACAGTTTCATTTGTGGCTCAATACGAATATAATTATGGTGGAAGAACTATTAATATGCCATTTGCAGAGATGCTAAATCCTGTTTATAATAATTTAGACATCATAAACCAATTTAATAGTACAATTCCTGGTTATCCAAATATTCCAAATTATCCACAGATTGAAAATGTAGAAACACAACTCAACCCTAAAGAGCAACAAAGAACACAAGTTGAGCTTGAAATGCCAATTTATAACAAAGCCTTAATCCTTAATAAAAAACTACAAAATCAATTATCAGAAATTAGTAAAATAACGGCTGATAGTTATGAAAAGGAACTCATAAAACAAGTAAAGAGTGCATATTTAGATTACAACATCGCTCTACAAACGGTTGCGGTTGGTAATAAAGCGTTAGCCTTAGTAAAATCAAGTTTGGCTATTACCAATAGTTTATACAAAAATGACAAAGTAACTATTGATGAAGTTTATAGTGCAAATGCAAAATTGAAAGATGTTGAAAATCAAATTCTTGAAATCAATAAAGGTGTTGTTCTAACCAAAGCTTATTTTAATTTTTTACTGAATAAAAAGTATAATGACGCTATTGAATTAGATACTAACTTTAGCAAGGAATATCTTTTAGAAGATGTCAATTCATTATTAGTAATAGCACTAAATAATAGAGATGAAATAAAACTTTTAGATCTTGCATTACAAATAGACGAAACTAATATCAAGATGGAAAAAAGTGCTTTTCTTCCTTTGTTTTATCTTAACGGAAGTACAGGTTTTTGGTCTGATGATTATAAATTTAATAAAGATACTTATCTTGCAAGTATCTCAGTATCTGCTAAATGGGATATTTTCACAGGTGGACAAACTAAGAGTAAAATCAGGCAAGCAAAAATTGACAAAAGTATTACTACAGAAAAAAAGAAAGATTTAGAAAATAATATTTCATTAGAAGTTGTAGAAGCTTTTTACAATGTAAAAACAGCTAAAGAAAGTTTAGAATTATCCAAATTAGAATTGAAAAACTACACAGAAAGTCTTAAAATAATTGAAAAGAAAAAGAAAAACAATTTAGCTACACAATTGGAATATGATATTGCTTTTACAGAATACTTTGAAGCAGAAATCAATCTTTTAACTAACAAGAATAAATACTTCCAAAAAATTATAGAATTGGAATTCATCACAAATAAATAAATATGAAAATAATATTAAAATCAATAATAGCAATCGTCCTATTGATAACCTTTAGTTGTAAAAAAACGAATACTAATAAAGAAATAGTTATCCAACAGAAGACTGTTGAACAGAACTACATAACTGAAAAACCTGAAAAAGTAAGTTATGGAAACGAAATAACAGCAACAGGTTCATTATCCTATAAAAATGAATATCAATTAAGCTTTATGTCAAACGGTATTCTTAATTATTTGAATGTAGATGAAGGCGATTTTGTAAAAAAAGGACAAATATTAGCAAGAATTAACCAAACTTCTGTAAAAGTGATGACAGACAGATTGACATTATCTTATGACAAAGCTAAGAGAGATTATACAAGAGTAGAAGCACTATATAAAGACCAAGTAGTTACTCTTGAAAATTTACAAAACGCAAAAACAGGCTTAGATAATGCTCGCTTACAATTAGAAAGTGCTCAGTTTAGTAAACAACACGCAACTATTTTAGCCCCAAGTTCTGGCAGAATACAATCTGTATTAGCTCAGGAAAATGAAATGATACAAGCAGGAAATCCAATTATCATTATGGGAAGTAATAAAGGCGGAAAAGTATTAAAAACCAACTTAGCAGATATTGATATTGTAAATGTAAAAAAGAAAGACTTATGTCATATTCAATTTGATGCGTTTCCGAACAAAATATTTGAAGGTTATGTAAGCGGAATTTCGAGTAATGCAGATAGATACACAGGAACTTATGAAATTGAAATCTATGTAAAAGATAGTGAAAATCGACTAAAATCTGGTTTCATTGGTGAAGCAACTATTCAGTCAAAAATTAAAAAAGAATACTTACAAATCCCTATTGAAGCTTTAGTTTCTGCAGATAAAATGATTGGAAAAATAAATATCCTTATAGAAGGTGAAAAGATGCCTAAAACCATAAAAATCGCTAAAATATTAGGCGAAAAGCTATTGATTTTAGATGGTGTTTCAAAAAACGATGAAATAATAATAAATTAAAAAACGATGAAATTACCTGAATTAGCCATAAACAACAGACAGTTTTCTATCATACTTTTTTTATTGGTATTGATGATTGGAGTGAATTCTTTTTTTAATATGCCAAGAACAGAAGATCCACCAATTACTATTCCAGGTGCAGTGGTTAAAGTTATATATCCAGGTGCAAGTCCTAAAGATATGGAAGAATTGGTGCTAAAACCAATGGAAGATGCCATAAATGAAATTGATGACATTAGCAAAATAAAATCCACTGCAACAAATAATTTTGCATTAATAATGATTGATTTTGAATACGGAACTGGAAACGCTGATGACCAATATGATGACGTCATTAATAAAATAAATAGCATCCGTAAAGATTTACCAAATTTAGTACAATCCATTGATTTTCAAAAAAAAGAAACTTCGGATGTTAAAATACTCCAATATGCTTTAACATCAGAAACTGCAAGTTTTAAAGAATTACGTTTAGAAGCTGAAAGGTTAGAAAAGGTGCTTGAAAAAGTAAAAGGCATCAAAAAGGCAGATATTTATGCTTTACCTGAACGCGAAATTCGCATTGCTATCGACATTCCTAAAATGTCAAAAATGAATATTAGTATTGAAGATATTTCTAATGCCATTCAATCTAATAACGCAAATATTCCTGGTGGAGATTTTAATATTGGGAAAAAGAATTTTAACATTCACACAAGTGGTTCGTACAAAACATTGATGGAAATTCGTAATACTGTTATTGGTTCTTATCAAGGTAAATTAATTTATCTTAAAAATTTATCGGATATTAATTTTAAATATGAAGATATAGATTACATAGCAAGATATAATGGAAAGCGTTCTATTTTTGTGGCAGCAGAACAAGAATTAGGCGTAAATATTATTCAAGTAATTGAAGGTGCTAAACTTAAAGTAAGTCCTTTTCAAAAAGCATTACAAAGTGACATTGATTTAAATACAGTAATTGATAAATCGGTTGATGTAAACAATGCCATCGATGGTTTTTTAACTAATTTAATACAAGGTATTTTAATTGTTGCCTTGTTAGTATTAATTGCTATTGGTTTTAGATTAAGTATTGTTGTTGTAATTGCCATTCCTGCCTCTATTTTAATAGGATTAAGTGTTTTAGATTTCTCTGGCTATGCAATGCAAAGTATTTCTATTGCAGGTCTAGTGATTTCTTTAGGCTTATTGGTTGATAATGCCATTGTGGTAACTGAAAATGCACTTCGCTTTATGCGACAAGGTTACAACAGTAGAGAAGCAGCCATTTTAGGAACAAAACAAGTTGGCTGGCCAATTGTAAGTTCTACCATAACAACCTTATTGGCTTTTTTACCAATTTTAATGATGACAGATGCTGCAGGAGATTACACCATAAGTTTGCCAATTGGTATAATGGCGGTTTTATTAACGTCATTAGTGTTAGCATTAACTATCGCACCAATATTAATTGAATGGTTATTCAAAAAACGGACAAAAAAGAAGGGACCAATAAAAGAACAACCATTACAAAGAGCATTAAGTGGTTTTATTTCAGGAACATATAAGAAAGCATTAAGTTTTAGTTTAAGAAATCCAAAGAAGATGATTGGTTTTGCCATATTATTATTTTTTAGTTCCATTTTTTTATCAGGAACTTATTTAAAAACAAGTTTTTTTGGAGCCGCTGAAAAATCGCAATTTTTAATAAGAGTAACAGCAAGTGATGGATCAAGTTTAGATAATACTAATAATATAGCATACAAAGTAGAAAATATTTTGGATAGTATTTCTGATATTAAACATTATGCAACTAATGTTGGGAATGGAAATCCTAAAATTTATAGCAACCTTATAGTTGAAGAAAATAGAAAGGATTTTGCTGAAATATTTGTAGAGTTAAACACTTACGAAAAAACAAATTACAATAAGACGATAAGGGAATTGCGAAACAAATTTAACAAGATACCTAACGCAGATATAGTAATAAAAGAATTTACACAAGGTGTGCCGTCAACATATCCAATAGAAGTAGTTTTAATAGGTAATAAAACAGATGAATTAGTAAAATTATCTGATGATGTTGAAAGTATTTTTAAAAGTATAGATGGTGTTATAAATGTAGAAAATGAATTGAAAGATATAAGGACTGATATTCAAATAATAATAAGTAAACATCACACCTTCTAAGAAGGTGGCTTTAGACTGCCCCTAAAAGGGGCCTTAAAGGTCTGTCTTAAAATCAAACTTCTGTTGGTTATCTTCAATGATTTTTTCTTCTTTCTCTTGATGTTTT
>JAMONB010000180.1 GCA_027066745.1 Flavobacteriaceae bacterium | reverse complement strand
TAACATTCCGAAAAGTAGAACGATTAAGACGGTACTAACTCCTAACATTTTCAACCCTAAACCTACAGGTAACATCTGTATTAGAGGTGCAAATATAATTAATATCGGAATTGACAAAAGAGTCAGTACTAAAGACAGATTCTCCTTTTTTGAGAATAACAATAGTGCTAATGATAGTACACTATAAAGTAATGTAATTATAAAATAACCTGCTCCTTTTAAATAAATGGCAATGAAAATATTGATAATTAGCCAAATAAAAATAGGTGCAATCATTAAATTTAGAGTACCCTCTTTTTCAAAATGTCTTTTATAAATCAAAAAACAAAGAGCCAATGTCAATGCTGAGAATGCTACAATATACCAATGTCCGTTATAGGTAAAACCGTGTAGAATATCTTGATATTGAGGATGGATTTTAAGTAACAGTTTCCATCCATAAACGGTCATTAGTCCAGAAATAATTAAAGACAATAAAAAAGGAATAAATCCGCTTAATAAACTTTTAATTTTTATTTTTTGTTGGGTGAATCCATAAATTAATAATCCTATAAATAGAAGCGATAGAATAATTAATATAGGCATTATCCATGAAAAAGGGTAATACACCATCCCGATATACGGCAAATTAAAATACACATAATCTGAGTCAGATTTAAGGTTTGACAAATCTGCATCAGCAAAATAATTTAACAATGACATTAAATAAGATCCTTGATGCTCTAAGGTATTCTTGTCTAATCTTTCATAAGAATCTTGAGCGGTGTGGTAATCAAAATGATCGTCAATAAAGGCAAAATTATAGCCTTCAATATCACCATCTTCTCTAAAAACTGTCAAGTCAGTATCATTAGGCAACATTTTATAAATACTATACATTAATGAACTGGCTAATGGATATTTAGGGTTAGCAGCAACGAAATGTTCAATTAAATTTTTGTTGCCACCGTTAGTTTCAAGTAACATATAACTTGGTCCACCACTACCTCTTGCTTCAAAATTAAGAACTAAACCCACATCTTTTGCCCAAGGATGATGATTTACAAATGCATTTGCTCCTAAAAGTCCTATTTCTTCTGCATCAGAAATAAGAATAATAATATCATTTTTAGGCTGCTTATTCTTAGCTAAAAATGCACGTAAACTTTCTAAAATAGTTACAACACCACTACCAGCATCACTAGCACCTAATGCTGAGTGTACTGCAGAATCATAATGAGTTAAAAGCAATAGAGCTTTTGAAGAGTCAGCCCCACTTATCTTGGCAATAATATTTTGTGTAGTAGCACCAACACGAAAATTTTTACTCAAAGTGACTTGTTGTTGAATTTCAGTTGTTAAACCTAACTCATGCAATTGTTTAACAATATATTCTTGCACTTTTTTATGTTCAACACTACCTACATGATGTGGTTTATTAGTTATCTCTTTAAGGTGAACTAAGGCTCTTTCTGTAGAAAATTCTGTTAATGATGTTGAAGCATCACTGATTTTTTCAGGCATTAAAGTTGAAAAACTTAAATAGATTGTAGTAACTATAATTAAAAAGGAAATAACCGAATTGTATCTTTTTAAAAGCATGATTTATTAAGCTGATTTGTTATAAATAATAGGCGTAACAAACTTAATACTTTTATTTTAAGTAAATTATCATTATATTTATCGAAACCAAAATGTACAATTATGGCAATTAAAAGTTTTCAAGGTCGTAGAACTCGACCAAAAAAAGAAGAATTAAAACCAGCTTTAGTGTCTGATTATATGACTACAAAGTTAATTACATTTAAGCCTGAACAGTCAGTTTCTGAAGTTATGGAAACTTTGATAAAAAATAGAATTTCTGGTGGTCCTGTTGTAAATGAAAATAATGAATTGTTAGGTATTATTTCTGAAGGAGATTGTATCAAACAAATTTCTGATAGTAAATATTACAATTTGCCTATAAATAATACCACTGTTGAAAATCACATGGTTAAAAATGTAGAAACTATTAAAGGAAACCTCAACATATTTGATGCAGCTAAACAATTTATTGATTCTAAACGAAGGCGTTTTCCTATTGTTGAAAATGGCAAATTAGTGGGTCAAATAAGTCAAAAAGATATTTTAATTGCAGCACTAGAACAAAAGGGACAAAACTGGAAGTAATTCTATTTTTACAACATCTCTAAAACTAAAAAAGCCCACTACCTACTTCAGGATTATGGGCAATTTTCTCTAAAAAACTATCAACTTAAACTAAACTTTTATTTTTTATTTCCTTAATTTTGGGAGAAAGGAAATTAATTTTAATAATATAAATTTCTTTTGTTTGGTTAGAAATTTAGGTCTTAATACTTCGAGGTTTTTTCATAACAATTTTCTCGTTTTCGACTGAAATTTAGTTACTAACTTAGCTTCACTTATTAAACAATTTTGTTTCAATAATTCCCCCTAAAAAATTGAACTTTTTTACAATTACTTGTAACTA
>JAMONB010000179.1 GCA_027066745.1 Flavobacteriaceae bacterium | reverse complement strand
TGCCTATTTATTGATAACAAAAAAGTCGGTGATCACTACTGGTCAACCTATACTATGAGTATTATCAATAACGATTAATCGAAAAGAATTTCTCTAGGATCTGCCTTTTTACAGTTTCGTATGAGGTAAAACATGACCCTAAGGTCAAAGCTTGTACCCAGCTTGACTGAGTATGAAATCAACTATCCCCGAGGCAAACCATAGGAGTATTTCGCTGGTTTTAAGAAATTTTTTATTTCTTTTCAGCAAATCGTCTTCTTGAATATCCAAAAAGTCTATGATCTTTTATAATATCAGCTACTTTGTCTGGTATCATTTCTTCCCATCCTTCTTTACCTTCTGCAATCATTTGTAATACATTTCTAGAGAAAATATCTAAAATTTCAGGATCATAATCCTTTATATCAAGCATTTTTCCATTGTATTTAAAGAACTTGTACAATTCTTTCATACGCGGATGAACTTTTAAGGTTTCACTAGTTATAATTTCTTGACTTTCTTGATCTTTTAAAGGATATAAATAAACTTTTAAATCTTTAAAGAATAATTTACCAAAGGCTTCTAAAATACCTCCACTTAAATGTCGGTAATATTTTTCGTCAAAAATCTGAATCAAATTATAAACGCCCATAGCCAATGCCATTCTCTTTTTTGTAAATTCAGAAAAGTATTCGACAAGTTTATAATATTCTTGAAAATTTGTAATCATTACATTATGACCAAGAGAGCATAAAAGTTCTGCTCTGTCTAAAAAGTCACGTTCATTAATTTCACCTTGAGCTCTTAAATTAGATAATGTAATTTCAAAAATAACATGAGTTTTATCTTTTTCAACTGTTTTTTCTTTAAAAAACATTTCTTTTGCTTTCTCAAACATGTCTACATTAACCTTTGTTACAGGTCTGAAGCTACCACGTAAAGCTAAGATGTTTTTCTTGTACAGCACTTGAGCTGGTAATAAATTATTACCATCAGCTCCGAACATTACAGCATCAGTCATTCCGTTTTTAACCAATTGCAAGCTCATCAATCTATTGTCAACATACATAAAACGAGGACCAGAAAAATTAATCATATCTATTTCAATCTGATCTGTATCTAAATTGTCATAAAAAGATTTTAATAATTCTTTAGGTCTATCATTCATGTAAAATGCTCCATAAATCAGATTTACACCTAATACACCTAAGGTTTCTTGTTGTAAGCGAGCGTCAGTTTGCTTGAAACGGATATGTAATATAATTTCATTATAACCCTCTAAAGGATCTAATTGAAATTTTATACCCACCCAACCATGACCTTTAAATTTTTTGGCAAAATCTATTGTAGCAACAGTATTAGCGTATGAAAAGAATAGTTTTTCAGGATGTTTATTTCTACTCAATCTATCCTCAATCAATTCAATTTCATGCTCAAGCATCCGCTTTAGGCGAGGTTCTGTAACATATCTTTTGTCTGACTCAATACCATAAATGGCATCAGAAAAATCTTTATCATAGGCAGACATGGCTTTGGCAATTGTGCCAGAAGCACCACCAGCTCTGAAAAAATTACGTGCTGTCTCTTGACCGGCACCTATTTCAGCAAATGTGCCGTAGATATTATCATTTAAATTAATTCGTAATGATTTTCTTTTTACTGAGGGGATATTCTCAATCTCTTTATCACCTTTTAGTGTAATAGACATTATTTGAAATTTAATTATTGCAAATGTACTAACTCTCTACATTATTTATTAAATAATTTAACGTTATTTTTGTGAAAAAATTTGATGTAAAAATGAGCAAGTTAAAATTTGTCACAACTATAAGGAATGATTAATAGCGAACAGCATATAACCAAATTTTTAATAGTATAGACCTATGAAAATCACTTTTTTAGGAACAGGAACTTCTCAAGGTATACCAGTGATTGGAAGTACTCATCCAGTATGTTTATCTGCAAATAGTAAAGACAAACGTTTGCGGAGTTCAATTTTATTAAGTTGGCAAGATTATCGGTTTGTTATTGACTGTGGTGCAGATTTTAGGCAGCAAATGCTACGTGAAAATATTTCTGCAATTAACGGTATTTTATTCACTCATGAACATGCCGATCATACTGCTGGTTTAGATGATATCCGTCCGTTTTGTCATAAAATGGGTGACATGCCACTTTATATACCTGAAAGAATTGTAACTGATTTAGAAAGGCGGTTTAATTATATTTTTACGCAAGTTAATAGATATCCTGGTGCACCAAGTGCAAGTATTCAAGTTGTAGAAAATAAAGTTTTTAAATTAGGAGACAAAACTGTTTTACCGATTGAGTTTATGCATGGTAAAATACCTATTTTTGGCTATAGAATTGATGATTTCGCCTATTTAACCGATTTAAAGTCCATTTCAAAACAAGAAAAAGAGAAGCTTAAAAACTTAGATGTTTTGGTGTTGAATGCTTTACGAAAAGAACCTCATCCAACACATTTGAGCTTAGATGATGC
>JAMONB010000178.1 GCA_027066745.1 Flavobacteriaceae bacterium | reverse complement strand
ATAAATTGAGTGTACTCGAGTTACATTTTCAGCTTGAGCTCTCATTTCTCTCACACATCTTGTAACATTCCAGTTTTCATTGACACTTACAAGTTCTTTTGCCATCAAACCACCGGCAGAATTTTCATCATAAGTTAGTAATTCAACAATATCTTTTACATGCTCTTCATCTTCAATGTGAGAGATGACATGTTCTTGACGTTCTTCAGGTAATTCAGCAACAATATCAGCTGCATCATCAGTATCTAATTCTTCAAGTTCTTCAGCAATTTCTTTTGCAGATAAGTTTTTTAAGATTTTTTCACGTATATCTTCATCAATATCCATTAAAATATCAGAAGTTAGCTCGCTATCTAATAATTTAATAATATAAGTGGCATCTTTGAGGTTTAATTCATTCAAAAGTTCAGCAATGTCTGCATGATGCTCATCTTCTAAAAGTTGTAACAAAGCTGTATCATCCAATTGTTGGATGAGTAGCTGTACTTGTTTTATAAGGTCATTTGTAATTTCAAATGGCATCGTTTGCTATTTTTTGCGTCAAGTTTATAAATTCTTGAACAGATAATTGTTCTGGACGTTCGGCAAAGATAACATCTTCTCTTAATTTATCTGATAAATTAAGAGATTTTAAACTATTACGCATTGTTTTTCTACGTTGATTAAATGCGGTTTTAACCACTTTAAAAAAGAGTTGTTCGTCAACAGGAAGCTTGTGGTTTTCTTTTCTAGTTAGTCTAATGACACCAGACTCTACTTTTGGTGGCGGATTAAAAACCGTTGGAGGTACGGTGAATAGATATTCGGCATCGTAAAACGCTTGAACAAGTACAGATATAATTCCGTAAGCCTTACTGCCAGGTTTTTCAGTAATACGTTTGGCAACTTCTTTCTGAAACATACCACATAATTCAGGAATTTGTTGTCTGTTAGCAATGGTTTTAAATACGATTTGAGAAGAAATATTATAAGGAAAATTACCAATAACTGCAAAAGGTTTGTCTTTAAATTCTTTTGAGAGGTCTATTTTTAAAAAATCACCTAAAATTATTCTGTTAGCTAAATTCAAATAATGTGCTTTTAAATATTCAACAGATTCACGATCAATTTCTATTACATGTGTGGTAAATTTTTTATCGAGTAAATATTTAGTTAAAACACCCATGCCTGGGCCAATTTCTAACACAGTATCATAGCCATTCTCAGTTAAACTGTCTGCAATGTTTTTAGCAATGCTTTCGCTCTTTAAAAAATGTTGACCTAAATGTTTTTTTGCTTTAACTGACATGAAATGTTATTGATAATAATAAGATTAATTATATTTGTTTTGCATGGGTAAATTTAGCTTTTTTCAAAATTTTTAATATGATGTATCATATTTAATTCTGTTCTAAAGGCTACAAATTTGCCTTGAAATAATTTGCTTGTTTTTTGACGGAGCTTATCGGCATTTTCAATGTAATACCTTTCTAAGGTTTCTTTGCTTTCTGTTGAATATTGTATAGAATAGGTAAGTCCGCCCATTTCTTCTTCGATCATTACTTGACACAATTTTGCTTCAAAAAATTTACCTGTAGCCAGCATTTCTGGTATGTGAACTTCTTGCATCCAATTTAGCCACTTCTTGGCTACAGATTCTTCTATATTTATAGTTACATTGTAGATATACATAATTTTAATATTTAAACATCAAATCACAAATTCCAATTATTGGGATTTGTTTTTTGATTTTTGTAATTTAATTTAAGTGATCACCTCTTAGCTTTCTAAATTGTTTTCTAGCATCTACCAAATAAATACTTGATGGAAAATCATAAATAATTTTTTGATACATTTCTTTTGCTTTTTCTATGTTGTTCAAATTGTTTTTATACAATTTTGCTAAATAGTAATAGGCATCATCTATTAAAAGACCATCTTTTTTTATTTCAATTAGTCGCAGATAATTACTTTCTGCCAATTCAAATTTTCTAATTTTGGTATAGAGTTCTGCTTGTTTGAATAGAGCAGATTCTTCAATTTCTCTGCCTTTAAATTTTTTTAATAAAATGTTTAAAGTGTCTATTGCTTGCTGATTTTTGTTTTGAATGGCTAATAAATCTGCTTTTGCATAGGTTTTTAACGCAGTATGTGTGGTGTCACCTAAAATATTGTTAGAGATTAATAAATACAGTTCTAAAGCATCATTTGCAATGAGTTGCGAAGTCGATTTTTTTAATACTTTCAATTGTGATATAGCCCATTTAAAATCACCTTTAAAGTAAGAGGTTTGTGCCACTTTAAAACGTGCAGTTTGTGCTAATGTACTGTTTCTTAAATTGGTTTGTATTTGAGAATAATTAATTAATGCTTCATTAAACTTATTGGTGTACACTAAAATATCACCTAGCTTTAGTTTTACTGACCAACGCTGATAATCTGAGCCAATATCGGTTAAAGCTTTTTTTAATAGAGTAATCGCTTTGTTTGGGTTGTCTTTTTTGAAAGTTAAAAAATCAGCATAAGAAATTTTTAAATTTATAGTAGAACTACCATTGCCATAGGTGGAAAATAAGTATTGAAAACGTTCTTCTACTTTGTCATACTCTTTTGTTGTAGTAGCAGTAGAAATATCAGCTTCTAATAAATAAATATTAGCATCTAAAATTAGTTTTCCGTTTTGAGTATTTTCTAAGATGTAGGTAAAACAAGCCTTTGTAGTCTCATAATCTTCATTATCAAAAGCAATTACTCCCATGTCAGCAATTCTATTAATATTGTCAGGGTTTCTTTTATGCAAAGCTATTTCTTGTATTAAAGCTTTGTCATAATCTCTTTGTTGCATATATAGCCAACTCAATAATTTGTTCCAAGAATTGTTAGGGTTTTGTTGTAATCGTTTTAATATTAATTTTTTAAAAAGGATATTGTTTTTATCTTGACTATCATCAGAAATAAAAGAGCCAATATATCTAAGTACAATAGAATAGTATTCTTCATTTTTTTCAATGATGTCTAAGTAGGTACTGAACATATTTTCTATATCTGCTTTTTCACCATAAATTTCGGCTATATACCTGTTGAAGTTTAAGTCTTTATTGAGTTCCATGGCTTTTTTATAAGCCAATAAGGCATAATCTAATAAATGGTTTTTTTGAAATGCACGACCAATTTCAGCACCTTCATATGGTTTTTTTTCAATGAGGTGTAATGCTTTTTCGTAAAAAGGTAACGCTTCGTTTTTTTTATCTTGAAGCTGTAAATTATAGCCAATTTCAACGAACAAATTGGACTGATTTGGATATTTTTCTTGATGATTTTGGAGTAGTTTTGTTGAAGCTTTAAAATTTTCAACTAACTGATAACATGAGAGTAATTGTTTGAAATAGTCACGACTAACATCATTCTTTAAGTACAATTGTTTGTATAGAGAAGCTGCTTTTACATATTCGCCTTTTTGAAAATAATTATGAGCCAATTGTGAGTTTTGTGCAAAGGTAAAAGAGCTAAAAAAAAAGAGTAATACAATAATTTTATGATACATGTCGTTATGGTATGGCTTCAAAGATAATAAAAGAAGTATTAACAAATTGATACAAGCATGAGATAAAAAAATTACCCAACCTAACTTTACATTTACTTTGGCATAACATTTGTTTATGTATTTGTAAAGTAATAATTTTTTTACAATGATTGAGCTAACCCAACAGTATGAATTTGCTAAAAGAAAAGCAACACTTTTTATGGAAAAAGGTCTAATCAATGCGTATTTTAAAGCATTATTAGAGATGAACCATTATAAGAAATTGATGATTGCTGTAGTAGCAAACTAATCAATTTTATCAAGTGAATTTCAAACAAGTATTTTGATGTTTACTTGGTTATGATATCAAAACCTGTAAATTTCTGTAACACTTCAGGGATTTCAATTCCGTTTTCGGTTTGATAATTTTCTAGTAAAGCGGCCAAGACTCTTGGCAGAGCTAAAGAGCTACCATTAAGTGTATGTGCTAATTCGCTTTTTCCGTTTGCGTTTTTAAAACGTAATTTTAAACGATTTGCCTGAAAAGTTTCAAAATTTGAAACAGAACTAATTTCTAACCAACGGTCTTGAGCAGTAGAAAACACTTCAAAATCGTATGTTAATGCAGAAGTAAATCCTAGGTCTCCGCCACACAATCTTAATATTCTATAAGGTAATTTTAATTCACGTAAAATTTCTTTTACATGATCAACCATCCCGTCAAGGGCTTTATAAGAATTGTCAGGATGTTCAATACGAACAATCTCTACTTTATCAAATTGATGCAATCTGTTTAAGCCTCTCACATGAGCTCCATAAGAACCAGCTTCACGTCTAAAACAAGGTGTGTAGGCAGTATGTAATATGGGAAAATCACTTTCTTTTACCAACGTGTCTCTGTAAATATTAGTAACAGGTACTTCGGCTGTTGGAATTAAATATAGATTATCTTCAGTAGCATGGTACATTTGTCCTTCTTTATCGGGTAACTGTCCTGTGCCAAAACCAGAGGCTTCATTCACTAAATAAGGCACTTGCACTTCTTGATAGCCTGCATTTGTATTTTTATCTAAAAAATAGTTAATTAAAGCTCTTTGTAGTTTTGCTCCTTTACCTTTATATACAGGGAAACCAGCACCAGTTATTTTGTTGCCTAATTCAAAATCTATGATGTCGTATTTTTTAGCTAATTCCCAATGAGGTAAAGCATTGTTGTGTAATTTAGGAATGTCACCTTCTTTAAAAATCTCTTCATTATCCTCTTCAGTTGTGCCAGCTGGAACCAATGCATTTGGCACATTTGGTATTTGATATAACAATTCATTTAATTCATTTTGAGTGTTTGTTAATGTTTCGCTCAATTGCTTAGAACTGTCTTTAAGTTGACTTGTTTTCTCTTTTAATAAGGTCGCTTTTTGTTGTTCACCAGATTTGAATAAAATCCCAATTTCTTTTGATATTTTATTAGATTCTGCTTGGTTATTTTCTAATTCAGTTTGGATAGATTTTCGTTTATCATCAGCTGTTATTACTTGATTGATAATCTTGGCGGCATCAGTAAAATTTCGAACAGCTAACCTTTCTATAATAAGGTCTTTATTTTCTCTTATGGTTGCGACTTGTAACATGATTTTATTTTATTAAAGATGCAAAGATAATAATAGATTGGTGATTTACGAATTTAGAGTTGCGATTATTTAGATTTAGAGTTGACAGTCTTTTTTTGATATGGCAATAGCCAGTCACTATGCTTGAAATACTGCCATTTTAGTGATGCAATGTCAATAGTATCATTAATCAATGGTTGTTTGTCGTGTCCGTTAACACCGACTTTTCCTTTTACGTAGACGGCAATGTCGTGTCCGTTTTTGGCAGCCTCTTTTTTGAGACGTTGAGCAAATTGCCAAATCATATCGGGTTTAGTACTTAAAGCTCCTATTTGTTTATGAGTAAGGTAATCGCTAAGGTTAATACTTTCTGCTTTTTGAGATGTTTTGTCAATCACTGTAAAGCTTTGGTAGCCACTTTTTGAACGAAGCATCATCCGCCAACTCAACCGATGTCCTTCTTCTGTCCACAGCACATTTTCTTTGATTAACCAATGGCGTAATGGTAAAAGTAGTTGTATGGTGAGGTAAGTTCCAATAAGTAAATAATAATAATTTTTTCGCTTAGGCGGGATAATTTCATTCTCATCATAAAAAGGTTTTCTTTTTAGGAAGATATTTCGGATAATTTTAGCATCGAAAAAGAAAACAGCAAAAGACAATGTTAAAAACGGGAAAATACCTACTTGGAAAATTATGGCATTAAAAAGATGAAAAAATACTGAAAGTGCAAATCCGAAAAAACGAGTTTTTCTAGATAATAGTAAAGGGATAATTAAAATGTCAAAAAAAATACCGCTATAACTCAAAAAATAATGAAACCATTCTTTAGTGAATAAACTACCAATTAAAGGGTAATCTATTTTAGAAGAAAGAAACAGTTTTACAGGGATAGCATTCAGCCAATCAGGATATATCTTAGCAATACCTCCATAAAAATAGACGACACCAATTTGACACATGAGTAATAATGATGTCCAAAACGGTACCGAAATTGATTTCAATTCAGGTTTTCTTTTAGCATCAAAAGAGAGGTAATTGTTTGCAGGTTGAAAAATCATGATAAAGCTCAATAGAGCAGTTAAGTAATAATGATTGTTATAGGATGATTTCTGCATTAAATAGGTTGCAGACCATAGGACAAAGAAAGAAATAATTGCCAATCGATAACGATAACCTATCATTACACAAAACCCAAAAACACCCATAATGAAATAGTAGAAATACATGCCATTTCCTGGTAATGGTTGTAAAAATTCAAAGCCAATAAAATTAAAAGTAAATTTGGGTTCTACTAATGTTCTAGTAACCCAACCTGTGAAAATAGCACCTATAGATTCTAAAAAAAGTAATAAGCCAAAAATAATTCTAAATACAATTAAAGGGGTGTTGTCGATATGTCTAAAAAGAAATTTTTCCATTAGAAATTAGTTTTCTTGCCTGTTTTTCATCTTCTTTTATTTGGTCAAATAAATATTCAATAGAATCAAATTTTTTCTCATCACGTAAACGATAAACTAACTGAATTTGAATGTTTTCTCCGTAAATATCAGTATTAAAATCTAGCAAATGTACTTCAATGGTTTGTTTTTTACCATTTACAGTTGGTCTATTACCAATATTCATAATGCCAAATAAATTTTGATTGTTAAAAGTTGTCTTAACGACATAAACTCCAGCCTTGGGAATGAGTTTGTATGATTCTTCAATATGAATATTTATTGTAGGGTAGTTATATTGTTTTCCTAAGCCTCTGCCATGTACAATAGTTCCGTTAAGTAGATATTCATAGCCTAAATAGCTGTTTGCTTTTTCGATATCTCCTTCAGTCAAAGCTTTACGGATTTTGGTGGAGCTTACAGCAATATTTTTGATGTCTTGGGCGGGTATTTCCTCAACATCAAACCCGTAAGTTATACCGTACTCTTTTAATTGTTCAAGGTCACCTTCTCTGTTTCTTCCAAATTGATGGTCGTAACCAATAATCAATTTTTCAAGTTTAAGTTGTTGTTTTAAAACATTTCTTACAAATTCAAGAGCTGTTAATCTTGAAAATTCTTTTGTAAAAGGTTCAATGACAAGACAGTCTAATTCCGTTTTTTTTAATAAATCAATTTTTTCTTGTAGTGTAGTCAGTAGTTTTAAATCACTACCTTGTTGTAATACCATTCTGGGATGAGGAAAAAAAGTAAGAATAACCGAATTACTATCTTTTGATTGATTGATAAGGTTTTTTAGTATTTCTTGGTGACCAATATGCAGGCCGTCAAAAGTCCCAATGGTAATAATTGAGCCCTTTTTTTCTGCAATAAATTCTTGAGTTGAATGAAATATCTTCACAAATAAAGTTTCTAAGGGTCAAAAATAGTTAAAAAAATGAGATTATATTAGTTTAATAGTTTCATTTATTTCGGTAATTAATTGAGGGATTTTACCTACTTTAAAATTTAATTTTATAGACATTTCATTATCTTTATTCATGTACGTTAGCTTGCCTTGAGTGACTTTAAAATATCCTGAAGAACCTTTACAGTAACACAATCTGCCATACATCATTTTTACAGTTTGTAACTCTTCGTCTGACAGCGAAAGAGATTTACAATTGTTGTCAATTTCAAAATAAATCAATTCTGTATGTTGGCTATCAGCAGTATTTGTGAGTTCATTTTTTTTTAATTCGTATTTAATTATCGTTTTTTCTCCTTTTTCTATTTCAATATAGGTATTTTGAAATTCATCTTGTTTTATAATTAATGTAGTATTTGGAATAATTTCAAGACTACATTGAGAATTTCCTCTCAAGACTTCGGGACAATTATCTAAATTGAAAATTTGTTTTTCAGGTGATTGTATAGCTGTTTTGTTAAGGTTATTACTCTTACAAGCAATGAGAAAAAACAATAAAATGTACCATAAAGAGTATTTCATAAAAATGAATTTTCACAAAGGTATTAAAATAAAGAAAACTGATTTAAAAACAAAGTTTTATATTTGCTCAATGGGAGAGACAAAATATTACTATTATTTTATAATAATTGTTGGGTTATTATTAAATCCTTTCAAAGGATTTTCTCAAGAAAAAAATCTCTGGTCAAAGGTCAGTGCATTAGAAAAATCAGAGAAAATTCTAATTAAAAATGACTTTAGTAAAGAGCGTAAATTATTTGCATTAGATGTTGTTAAGTTGAAAAATAAACTCAATAAAACTTCATTAACCAATGAGGAACATCAGATTGTAGAATTTCCTAATGCAGACGGAAAAATTTTGAAGTATAAAGTGTTTGAAACTTCTATTTTACATCCTGATTTAGCTAAAAAACATCCTTCAATAAAAACTTATGCAGGGCAGGCTGTAGATAATAAATTATCATCAATACATTTTACGGTAAACTCTTTAGGGGTGTATGCAATGATTTTATCTCCTGAAAAGGGCACAGTATTTATTGATCCATATACTAAGGATAGAAAAAAATATAGTGTGTATTATAAAAAGGATGCTTCAACTGATAAAGAGTTTTCATGTTTTACAGAAAGTTCATCTATAGCTAGTAGTGCAAAAAAGAGTTTTAAAGATCTTCAGGTCCACGATTTAAAATTGCGGACTTTCAGATTGGCAATTGCCACTACAGAAGAATATTCGAGTTATCATATCGCAGCTGCTGGGTTAGGTGCAGGAAGTAGTAGAAGTGATCAGGTAAACGCTGTTTTGTCTGCTATTACTGTTACTATGACTAGAGTTAATCCTATTTTTGAACGAGATGTGGCTTTGACGATGCAATTGATTGCTAATAATGACCAGTTGATCTTTTTAGCATCAGATCCTGGAGCCGATCCTTATACAAATGATGATGGACCAGCAATGATTTCACAAAATAAAACAACACTAAATAATATAATAGGTACTGCAAATTATGATATTGGTCATGTATTTAGTACAGGAGGTGGAGGTGTTGCAAATTTAGCATCTGTTTGTACAACATCAAAAGCTGGTGGAGTTACGGGGTCTGAAGCTCCCGTCGGAGATGGTTTTGATATAGATTTTGTAATTCATGAACTAGGACATCAATTCGGAGCCAATCACACTTTTAATGGTACATCTGGTAATTGTTCAGGAGCCAATAGAAATGACGCTACAGCTGTTGAGCCAGGTAGTGGCTCAACAATTATGGCTTATGCAAGTTTATGTACGCCACAGAATGTTCAAGGTAGCAGTGATGCCTATTTTCATAGTGTTAGTATTAAAGAGATTACGAATAACATTTTTACAGGTAATAGTCAATGTGCAGTAGTTTCAGGCTTTGCAACAAACTTAAATGTGCCAACAGCTAATGCTGGAAATGATTTTACCATACCTAAATCTACTCCTTTTGTATTAAAAGGGCAAGGTTTTGATGCAGATGGTAATACATTGACTTATTGTTGGGAGCAAACCAATAATGAAGTGACAGGTATTCAAATTCCACCTTCAACTACACAAACTGTTGGAGCAATTTTTAGATCATACCCACCTACAGTAGAAACGGATAGATATTTTCCTAGTTTATCAAGTTTAACTATGGGAAGTGCCACAACTTGGGAAGTTTTACCTAGTGTATCAAGAACGGTAGATTTTTCTTTAACTGTTCGAGATAATGTAGTAGGAGAAGGTGAAACAGCAGTAGATTATACTCGAATAACAATAAATGATCAGGTTGGTCCTTTTGTAGTAACTTCTCAAAATACGGCAGGAATATCATGGACAGAAAATGATACAGAATCCATTACTTGGGATGTTGCGGGTACAGATGCAAATGGAATAAATGAAAGTAATGTTAATATTTTGATGTCTACTGACGGAGGCTTAACTTTTCCAATTGTTTTAGCTTCAAACACCCCTAATGATGGTTCAGAGAGTATTATTGTACCCAACAACCCTTCTCCAAATGTAAGAATAATGGTACAGGCAGTAGGTAATATTTTCTTTGCTGTAAATAGTGAAAATATTTCTATTGGTTCTTTTGAAACTATTTGTAGCACCTATCAAGCTACTGATATACCGAAAACAGTACCAGATGCTAATCCTAACGGTATTGAGTCAGTTATAAATGTGTCTGATGATTTTGTAGTGTCTGATGTAAATTTAACGTTAGATATGACGCATTCTTGGCTGTGGGATCTGCAAATTTATTTAAAGGCACCCAATGGTTCTGAAGTATTAATTTATGATAGAAGTTGTGGGTCTTCAGGCATACAAAGGCAAGATGTTGATGCGGTATTTGACGATGAAGGAACGGCCGCAGTATGTAATAATTCAATACCTGCTATTTCAGGGGTTACCAAATCAATAGACTTATTGTCTATTCTTAATGGAGGTTCATCTCAAGGCGATTGGGTATTAAGAGTTGTTGATAATTCCTCTGGAGATGTGGGTGTTATAAATGGCTGGGCAATAGAGCTTTGTCAAACAAGTCAAACAAGTGCAATTAATGATTTTTCTTTCCGCCAACTTTTAATTTATCCAAATCCATTTAATGATTTACTTCGTATTTCATTAGAAACTGAAACTTCTGATGATGTTTTAATTTCATTGTTTGATTTGCAAGGAAGACAAGTTATTCATGGTAAATATACCAATCAGTCTACTATTTTCACTAAGGAGTTAAATTTGAGTAATTTGACTTCAGGAATTTACATTCTAAGCATTCAAAAAGGATTAGCTAAGACTTCTAAAAAGATAATAAAGTATTGATTTGTCAATAAAACTTACTTAAAATTCACAAATTCTTAATGATTATTTAAAAAAAATTGTATTTTGCATCACTATTAATCCAAATAATTAAACATGAAATATAAAAATCTTACAGTATTATTTGCTTTATTTATTAGTATAACAATGTGGTCACAGACCGTTGTTACTGGTGCAGTAACAGATGCTAAAAGTGGAGAGGTAATACCAGGTGTAAACATTAAAGTAAAAGGAAAAGCAATTGGTACAACTACTGATTTTGATGGAAATTATAGCTTGCAGGTTAGTGAGACTCCGCCTTTTAAAGTTGAGGTTTCTCTTTTAGGATACCTTACCCAAACTATTGAGATTACTGAAGGAAGCCAAAAGGTTGATGTTGCTTTGGCTGAATCAGAAACCAATTTAGATGAAGTGGTGATTTCTGCTTCTAGAACACCTGAAAGTATTAGAGAATCTCCAGTTACTATTGAAAGAATGGATGTAAGAGCAATTAAAAATGCTACATCACCATCTTTTTATCAAAGTATAGGGAATTTAAAAGGAGTAGATGTAAATACAGGGAGTTTAACTTTTAATTCTGTTAATACTAGAGGTTTTGCAAGTTTTGCAAATACACGTTTTGTACAATTGATTGACGGAATGGATAATGCATCACCTGCATTAAACTTTGTGATGGGTAATTTGCTTGGTATGAGTGAGTTGGACGTTAAAAGTGTAGAGTTGTTACCAGGAGCTTCATCTGCTTTGTATGGTGCAAATGCTTTTAATGGTATTTTATTTATGACCAGTAGAAGTCCTTTTGATGATCCAGGTATTAGTGCTTATGTAAAAACAGGGTTGACAATGCAAGATGCA
>JAMONB010000177.1 GCA_027066745.1 Flavobacteriaceae bacterium | reverse complement strand
AATTTTTATATATGCGATATCGATACCGTCTAATGAAGTACCGCTCATAACACCAATTATATATTTGGTAGTATTCTTCATATCATAAAAATTCACTTTTATAAAGGTCTAATACATTTTTTACGCTTTTATGCTTCTCAAGAAGCATTGAAGCCAAATCTTCATCAATAAGTAACTCATCCATTAGCATTAGCACTCCGCGATTTACTAATTTTGTATTAGATAGTTGCATATGAACCATCTTGTTATCTTTTACTCTTCCTAACTTAATCATTACAGAAGTAGAAATCATATTTAATACAAGCTTTTGTGCAGTTCCTGCTTTCATTCTTGTACTTCCGGTTACAAATTCAGGTCCAACGACTATTTCAATTGGATATTCAGCAACAAGAGAAAGTGGGCTATTTTTGTTACAAGTAATGCAACCTGTAATAATATTGTGTTGTTTTGCTTTTTGAAGTCCTCCAATTACATAAGGAGTTGTTCCAGAAGCTGCAATTCCAATTAATATATCTTTATCAGTAATACTGTATTTCTGTAAATCTTTCCATGCAAGAGTTGTATCATCTTCTGCATTTTCAACAGCTTTTCTAAGTGCAATGTCACCCCCGGCAATTAAACCTATAACCCAATCGTCTGAAACACCATATGTAGGAGGGCATTCAGAGGCATCTAACACACCAAGTCTACCGCTTGTTCCAGCTCCAATATAAAAAAGTCTTCCTCCATTTTTCATTTTAGTATAAATAATATCTACCAATTTTTCAATTGAAGGAATTACTTTTTCAATAGCAAGGGGTACAGTTTTATCTTCGGCATTAATATTTGAGAGTAACTCAAATGTGTCCATTTTTTCAAGATTATTGTAATTGGATGATTGTTCAGTTGTGGGTTTATTCTTCATGTTGTTTTTTTATGATGGTTAAACATAAAATTGTTAAAAGTGCGTTTACTAAGATATTCATAAAACCTAAGTCAAATGAGAACTTAGCAATTAAAAAGTAATTTAAATAAAATGTTACAAAAGGCATTAAAATACAAATGTAAGGTACTAAAGCATCTTTTACCTTTATTTTCGTAAAAATACCAAATAAATAGAGTCCTAAAAGGGGGCCATAAGTATAACCTGCAACCTTAAAAATAGTTGAAATTATATCGCCTTTACTATTTGAAAATGACATTACTATTAAAAAGATTAAAGTTGAGAAACCAAGAAGAACAATATTTTTTAAATTGTTTTTCTCTTTAGAAGTTTTATGCTGAATTGCTAAAAAATCATGGGTAAACGACGTTGTTAATGCTGTTAATGCCGAATCTACGCTTGAAAACGACGCTGCGGTAATACCTAAAATAAAACTAATACTAGCAACAATACCAAAATAATTTAGTGATAACATAGGGAATAAATTATCTGTATTTATAAATTTCCCATTTTCAACTTCTAATTTAACACCAAATTTTTCAGCATATAAATACAACATAATACCTAAGCCTAGAAATAGGAATTGAGTGATGGCTAGAATTAAACTAAATGATAATGCATTATTTTGAGCTTCTTTTTTGCTTCTACATGTAAGTGTTTTTTGCATCATATTTTGATCTAACCCCATCATTGCAACAGCAATTAATATTCCTGAAATAAATTGTTTAAAGAAATTACTTCCAGAATTAAAATCCCAATCAAATACTTTAAAATATTTGTGATGTACTATTGATGATATAGTTTCCGAAAAACTTAAGTTCAGCGAATTTTTAATTGTGTAAATAGAAATTATTGCAGCTAAGATTAAGAAAAAAGTTTGAAGTGTATCTGTCCAAACGATGGTTTTAATACCTGACTTGTTTGTGTATAACCAAATTAACAATAGGATAATAATTACTGTTAGATAAAGGGGTATATGGAAAGCGTCAGAAACAGCATATTGAATAATTTTAGCAGCCAATAGTAGTCGAAGTGCTGCGCCAAACGATTGAGATATTAAAAAAAATAAAGATCCAACTTTATATGTTTTTACTCCAAATCGAGTTTCTAAGTAGGTGTAGATAGATACTAGTTTTAACTCGTAATAAATAGGTATAAGAACATAGGTTATAAAAATATATCCAACAATGTTTCCAAATACAAATTGTAAATAGTAAAAATAATTATTACCCACCATTCCTGGTATTGAAACAAAAGTAACTCCAGATAATGCAGCTCCAACCATTCCAAAGGAAACCAATTGCCAAGGAGATTCCCTATCTCCAGTAAAAAAGGAATCATCACTTTTATTTTTTGAAGCAAAATGAGAAATTAACATTAGTAGTCCAAAATAGGAAGCGATAACTATTAAAATTAGTAATGAATTCATTAATTTAATATAAATATTTGAGTGAAATTAAAAATATAAACGGGGATTACAAATTTAATTTCATTGCTTTAGTGTGTAATATGTATTTAGTTGAAATAAATTAGTTCAGTTTTGGCCGTTTGTTCTACCTATTTTTT
>JAMONB010000176.1 GCA_027066745.1 Flavobacteriaceae bacterium | reverse complement strand
AAATTAAAAACAACAAAACACTCATAAAAGCCAACGTAAATAAGTGTAAATAGCCAATAATAAAAAATGGTTTTAAAGCTAGCGATTTTTTAACAATGAAGGGAAATGCCGATGCGATTTGAAAAACAATTTTTAAGCTATAAGAAATCAATACAATTTTTAATAAAAGTTTAGATATAGAATTCCAGTTTAGTTGTGGTACTGCCTGTCTTAGTAGTTTTACCAAATAAAATAAAGATAATAATTGTAAAATTGAAGCTACAAAACCTATCACATTATACACAATGGAAACACTACTCCATAAAACAGACAATGCATAGGCTGGTACACAAGCAATGTTTAAGTACCAAAAGAAATTTTGTTGTAATTTGTTTGAAATTAAAATATTTTGCTGTTCAAAAATTTTAAATAACAAGCCAAAAAGTACAAAAACAAAATAGCCGTTGTATAAAAAGTGTAAATAAAAATAAATGGTATTGTGATATAAAACAGTTCTACCTTGTGTAATTAGAACTCCTGCTAAAAACCAGGTTGCTAAGCTAGAGATTATATAGTAGTAAATACCGTATTTTATTAATTTAATGGCTATGGTATTACCCTTAATATCTTTCAACAATCTATATGAAAGTACATAACTAGCAATTCCAAATACCGATAATAATATAATTGAAAATAACTTATAACCTCCTAAAGGAAAGCTAATTAACATTAAGGTAATACTGCTAAGTATTATTGTTAATACTATTTTGTATAACTTAAACTGTTTCTCTGTGGCTTCAACAAAATAATTTAAGAGAACTGCCACAGTTGCAATATATCCCCATCCTAAAAATGCGACATGAGAATGACTTTGTAAAACATTTTTAATATTTATAAATTTAGAGGGAAAAATAAAATTCCATCTTAATAACAAGCCATATAAAGCAGCTATAAAAAATAGTGCCAATGTATATAAATATAAATATTTATTGTTTTTTTGAAGTAACATTTTAAAAATAATATAAAGTACAAATAAACAAGAATTTTATGTATTATCTTAAAATTAAATCAAAAAAAACAACCGTTTAAAAGTTTCAAACGGTTGTTTATATATAATAATTTATAAGTTATTATTCTTTATTAATTCTATTTTTTTGCAAATGTATAAGAAACTCCAAACATAATCATACTCGTAGTCATTTCATAACCAACTTTAGTTCCTGGAAGTGCCCCATAAGGATTCGTTGAAGTAATTGCAGATGGGTCTAATAATGTCCCTTCTGTTTTACCATCACTTGTACCATAGTGGTACACACCGTTTAACATAAAATTTTCATTAATTGGGTAACTAAACCCAAATTGAAATGCATTTGCAATAACTGCTGTTGCAGGAATCGAGAAAAAAGCTAAATCACTGTCTATAGGATTGCTACTATATGTATATCCAAATCTTAACGGTAATTTTTCAATTCCTTTGTATTGTAAACCTATTGAAAGGATATTGATGTTTTTCCAACCAAAACCTTCAACAGCTCCTGTTGGGTATCCATTATCCCCTATTTCCCAACCTTTATTTTGGAAACCATCTGTATTTTCATAATCAACCATTCTATAATCAATAGCAAAATCTATATCTCCTTTTGAATACCCTAAACCAAAAGATAATATGGCTGGATAATCCATGTTAAAAGCCGTATCAGGTGCTGCAGAACCATCTAAATAGGTATTATTAAACTCTAAATCACTGAAACTTTGAGTTGTTTTGTAAGATGCCCCTAATTTTATGCCTTTTCCTGAATCATAAAACAATCCAAACTGAGCTCCAAAACCAATTGCTGAGGCTTTATCTGAAGTTGGATACCCTTTTCCTGTTCCTCCCATTTCAACAGGGAAATCTGGTCTAGCCAATGGACTAGGTGCTAATTCTAATGCTCCATAGTTCACAGTTGGTTGAACACCTATTGAAAAATTATCAGAAAGTTCATAAGCCCAAGTGAACCCTATTTGTAATAACATATAATCTGACTCAATATGTCCAAAACCTTTTAAACTTTGTGGATAGTTTATAGGGTTTGAGTTATTTGGATCCCAAGATGGATTTGGATTTCCTTGAGCGTCTATAGGTAAATTAGTTTCCTCTGGGAATGTTACCCCAAAACCACTAATACCGAAGGCTGAAACACCAAAAGTATGTTTACTATCTTCTTTTCCCCAAACCATGGCAAAGGCAGGCATTGGCGATACACCTCTATCGTCTTTAGTTACCCCTGAAACTGCTGGAGATGCAGGAGACCCAGGTCCAAAAGCATCTGCTGGCCACATTGCTCCTGCAGGTAATGAAGAGCTTAGCTCTGGAGAAGAAAAGAATAAACCTATATTAAAATCCAATATTTTACTGTCAAATACCGATATTGCTGCAGGATTCCATTGCAATGCTCCACTAATATCTATAGGTTGTGCTGTGGAAGCGCCTCCCATTGACATATTAACGGCTCCAACTCCCTGCATAATGTGACCG
>JAMONB010000175.1 GCA_027066745.1 Flavobacteriaceae bacterium | reverse complement strand
ACGCTAAAATAAAAGGTTTTAGAACACAATTAAGAGGGGTAAGAAAAGTGGATTTCTTCATGTTTAGATTACAAAAATTATTTGCCTAAATATAAAAACTCCACAAGTTTTGAACTTGATCCCTCTTTCGTACCTCTTTCGTCTGAATGACAACATACTGCTAATTTAACACCAGTTCAACATAAAATATTTGTACAGACTTCATCATTCTTTTACACAAGTACACGTTCTTTGTACGACCAAATACACGCCATGAATCACGTTATTCAAGATACTTTTGAAAAGTACAAAAAGAGATTCTTCCTCTTTCGTACCTCATTCGTCTGAATGACAACATACTGCTAATTTAACACCAGTTCAACATAAAATATTTGTATAGACTTCATCATTCGTTTACACGAGTACACGTTCTTTGTACGACCAAATGCACGCCATGAATCACATTATTTAAGATACTTTTGAAAAGTACAAAAAGAGATTCTTCCTCTTTCGTACCTCATTCGTCTGAATGACAGCACCCTGCTAATTTATACCAATTTAAACATATAATGCCGTATAAAACAGTTTCTTTTTCACAATATTATCGTTAAAATAGTGTACCGTAACTATGGCTATGCTAAAATATTTTGTCTCAATCTTGCAAAAAATAATAGCTGTTTTATTTTACGACATCAAATATTTAAATTGGTATTAACCTGAGTTAGACATAAAATATTTGTACAAACTTCATCATTCTTTTGCACAAATACACGTTCTTTGTACGACCAAATACACGCTATGAATCTCTCTAAAGTAAAACTAGTAGTTACCGATATGGATGGAACTTTATTAAATTCTAAACATGAAGTAAGCTCTAGATTTTTTAATCTATTTTCTGAATTAAAAAACCACATTCATTTTGTAGCAGCAAGCGGAAGACAATACCATAGCATTACACATAAACTAAATGCTATAAAGGATGATATTACCATTATTGCTGAAAATGGTGGCTTTGCAAAACAAGGCGATCAAGAGTTTATGGTCACTAATCTTTCGAAGGAAAAAGTACATTATTTGATTCCGCTAATACGAAAAATTAGCGGTGCTTATACGGTATTATGTGGTAAAAACAGTGCTTATATAGAAACAAAGGACCAACGCTTTATTTCTTTTTTTGATGAATATTATTTTAAATATGAGATTGTTGACGACCTTACTAAAATCACTACTGATGAATTTTTGAAGATTGCCATTTATCATTTTGAATCTTCAGAACAATACCTCTACCCTACTTTTAAACATTTAGATGATGATGTCTTAATCAAAGTATCAGGACAAAATTGGTTAGATATTTCACATCCTGATGCCAATAAGGGTTATGCCTTAAAACATCTTCAAGAAAAATTGAAGATTACTAAAGAAGAAACTATGGTTTTTGGTGATTATAACAATGATATAGAAATGTTGAAATTAGCACATTTTAGTTATGCCATGAAAAATGCAATACCAAAAGTAAAAGAAGTCGCTAGATATGAAACTGAAAGTAATGATGAACAAGGTGTAGAATCAATTTTAGAATTGTTATTAAAGGCTAAGAAAAATAAGCCTTCTTAAGAAAAACTCACCATAGAGGATAAAAAAATTATTTTTAATTAAATTAAAATCTTGTAAATTTACCATTCAATACAACTTTATGGAAGAAGGTGAAAAATATTTACAATTAGCAAAAGACAATGTAATTACATATGCTCCAAAAATTATTGGTGCGATACTTATACTGTGGATTGGCTTTAAGGTTATTAAAAAAATAATGTCTCTTGTTGAAGGTTTACTTCAAAAAAGTAACCTCTCAGAAAGTATAAGACCTTTTATATTATCTGTTTTAAAAGTCATATTGAATGTGGCAATAATTTTAGCTGCTGCTGGTTTAGCAGGAATAAACTTAAGTATTTTCGCAACCATTATTGGTGCTTCAGTCTTGGCTATTGGTTTATCACTACAAGGCAGTTTAGGAAATTTAGCCTCTGGAATACTAGTTTTATCTATAAAACCTTACCATGTAAATGATTGGATTGAAGTAAATGAAAAGTTTGGTAAAGTCATTGAAATTGGTATTTTTAATACTATTGTTGTTACACCTGGAAACAAAACATTAATTATACCTAATTCTATAATGACCAGTGATGTTATTACAAACCATTCTAACCGAGGTGTAATACGCTTAGAGATTGATATTACCATGCCCTATTCTGAAAGTTTTCCGAAAGTAAAACAGATTATAGAAAATGCCATTGAAATCATACCCAATGTTTTAGACAGCCCTAAACCAGAAATTGGTATTGAAGGTTATGACAGCCATTCCGTACAAATTGCGGTAAGACCCTATGTAAAACCAGACAATTATTGGGAAGTAACCTTTGCTTGTTATGAAAATATAAAAAAGGCATTTAGTGAAAATAACATTCAAGTTGCCTACTCTGAAGGTGTTGAACTTGGTAAAATTGGGGATTAAAATTTTATACAACCA
>JAMONB010000174.1 GCA_027066745.1 Flavobacteriaceae bacterium | reverse complement strand
GGTTTTGGTCAAAAATTGGGCTTTTTGTTTAAATTTCGCTTAATTTTAGAACTAATTCCAAAAAAATAACGCCAACAATCTAAGTTTTTCTAAATATTGGCTTCTTTAGAAGTGCCTGTCTATGTTTAATCATAGGATTTGACGAGAATGATATTCCCTACAACCTAACAGATTACTTAGATTTAGTGGATTCCACAGGACGAGCAATACTCGCCAACAAAAAAGGATTTATACCTGATGATTTACCGCCCATTCTAAACCGATTAGGATTTGATGAAACAACATGGCTGGATGAGCTTTATCAGTTCAAATTTCAAGGCAGAAAAGCAATAGGAACAGTGCAACAATTAAAGAATTTTGTTGAGAATATCAAGAAGAAAATCAAGAGAGATATTAGCTTAATTCCTGCTTTGGAATAGTCAAAACTCACAAATATCAAACTTCACTAAATGAGTGAGACCTACACCTTCATTTCAAATAAGTGGGTTTTTCAAAAATATAGAAAATCCAATAAAGAATTCAACTTTTAACCAATAACTTTATTCAAACCTAACTCAAGTAAGTGTTTTTATGCATAAATCTGAGAATTTATGGTTTTTAATGTGTGCCTGTCCTATATATATCTTTAGAACTAATTCCAAAAAAATAACGCCAACAATCTAAGTTTTTCTAAATATTGGCTTCTTTAGAAGCAATAGAAGAGCAATAGAAGTGCCTGTCTATGTTTATTCAAAATGGGGGGATTACACAGTGAATTGGGGGAGGTTCAACCCGACCCCCTTCTTTTTCTAATTTTATTCACTCATTTTTAAAAAATTCTAAAAAATCACTACACATTTCCTCACTATCCAAGCCTTCATTTCTATTTAAATAATTTAAAAATTCCTGAAAACTAAAATCAACAATATGGTTTTTTTTATAAAGAGATGTTATTAATAAATGAAAAAACAATGTAGTACTACACATATTTTGTTTAATATATTCTTTTAATAGTATATTTTTACTGTCATAACTTTTAAAAATCACCAAACCGACTTCATCAGCCCAATTGAATATAATTAAAGAAATCTCATCAATTGTCAAATCTTTATGCCTTTGCTTATTATACTCCTGTAAAATACAGTATCTAGCCAAATCATCATACACGCTATACAAGGTATATGATGAAAACTTCTCTCTATTTTTAATTGGATACTCATTAAGGCAGTTACCAATTTTTATGGCAATATCTTCTATTTCATAAGGTAAGTTTTGACTTAACAAAAAAGAAGCTTGATTAATATTGCTAATTAAACTAATTAAACTCAATTCTTTTCTTTTTTCTTTGCTTATATGTAAACTAATTTTCTCAGTATGATGAGTAAAATTTATTGCTGCATCATAATTTGTTATACAGAAAATTGTCATTGTAAATATTAACTTATATAGCATTTCTTTTTTCCTAAAATTTTAAATCGAATTTAGATTGTCTGGTTCCATAATACGTTTGTTGTAAAAGACCTGAGTTTGCTTGTTTATAACTTAATGAATAAGCTTGTCCTTTTTGATTCCACATCCATAACTTCAATTTTTTAAAATGTATTTTGTTTTTTTTATTTCTGAATATGTTTGCATCTGTACCACTTAATTTTAAATAAAGCATACTAAAATGATTATGCCCAATTTCAACAACTCTAGCAGACTGATGAAATTGGTTAACATAATAATTTTGAATAGTATAAGGCATTTTTAAGTCTACTATTTTTTGACCTACCCCACCAACATTTGGATAACTTATTCTATAGCTTGTTAATGACTCTCTTATAATGTACCAATTTGCTTCTCTTCCAGCAATAATTCCACTTTTCCCCCACATTGAAGAGGCGGTCATTCTTGCTTCTTCTAAACTAGTAAAACTCTCAAAATATATTAATCCCTTTTCATTCATGTCAAATCCCCAATTTAAAGTTTCATTAGCAGCATCTTTTTCAGATGAATGATCACCCTCATCATTAAACAACCTCGAAAAAGCCCCAGTAACCGCCCCATTAGCAAACTTACCACCAGATACTCTTGATGCTAAACCTCCAATTATAGCAGCAATAAATACCCTTGAAATTTTAGTATGACCCAGCCTTTTTATCAACGGTGACGAACCCTGTGTCACTCCTGCTGAGGCAAATCCATGACCAAAATTACCACCTTGAGCTAACTCAGATATTCCTCCAACCATTCCATGCAATGCTATTTTGGCGGCAACTTGCGATGCAGATAGTTTTCCTATCGCATCATAATAAGCACCAATTTCTCCATAAGCATTTGCTGACCATAGAGTCACATAGGCTCCAATGAGAGCTTTGCGATTACTGCCTGTGGCTGCTTTTGTTTGCAATCCGTTAAACGCTATAAACTCTGGACAGGCACACCCAATGTAACTATCCTACATTAAAATAGGAGTTTTCCCACATCTTTTCACATCAACTTTTAATAAAATAGTCACTTTTACAGGAGTTAAAGATGACATTAGCACG
>JAMONB010000173.1 GCA_027066745.1 Flavobacteriaceae bacterium | reverse complement strand
GTTTTATATTCAGTCCAATTCTCAGGCTTTTTTACTACAGCATTCTTTGAGTTTTTCACATTTTTAGAGCAACTCATAAATATAATCAATAGTATTAAAATTCCTTTTTTCATATTATGCACAACGGGTTTGTATAAGAATAGTAGCCGATTTCGTAAGCATAATTTTTCAACTTACTACTAATATTGACGCGGACTACAATGTTCAAATTTACTACTATTTCGGCTATTATTTTTATACTTTGTTAGGTGTTCGGGCTTATTCAATTAACAGTTTCTCAACTAACTTATATATATGTGAACCTAAACCAGAAGGATAGTCTTCTTTTTTATTATCTAATTCTTTTGCCCTATTTATTGCTACTCGAGTTTTAGGTAAAAAAATGGTTGGATTAGGTCTTTTTTTATAACCTCTTCCTTGGATGTCTCCTAACACTTTGTCAATGTGGTTTTTTGACGAACCTACTTTTGGATTCTTTAATAACTCTTGTTTTTCTACATCTGAGAAGTCGTTAATATCTTTTAAGTGCAGAATTAGCCATATTTCAAAACAAGGATTACTCATTGCTAAGAAAAAATTGCTTTCAGCTTTACAATCAAGAACTAAGCTTTCAAAACTGTGATTATGAATTGATTCCCAATCGTCACGATCAATTATTAACCAAAATTCATCTGTGTCTTTAAAACGATATTCTCGCTTTGCTTTTTGAAGCAATTTCTTGACATTTATTGGGTCAGAACCTTTGTTTTTGGGTCGCTTTAAAGAAATAGTCTCAATAAGTCCGCTATCATTAAATATATCGGATTTTCTAAAGTCCTCAAAATATTTCTTCTCACTCACAGTTCCTTCATAAGAAAGAATAAATAATTTTTCAGCTTCTTTAAAGCCTCCTTCTCTAATTAATGGGATTGGTTCTCTTGGCATATCTGATTACTCGTTTATGGAAGAATAGTTAAATTACTCCTATTACCAAGTTTTGGCACACCTTTATACCGGCCCAATAAATAGTCTTTCATAATCTCTTTATCAAATCGAATATTGTAGTCTTCCAAAGAATGAAGATTAGTAGCCCCCTGTTTATCTTTAACAGCAAACCAAATTTCATCTTTTCTTAATAATTTCTGCGTTAACAAGGTTGCTTCGTGACTTGTAACAATTATTTGACTATTTATATTATCACACTTATTTAGAATAAAATCAAATAAATCTTTCACTAAATTAGGGTGTAAACTTCTTTCAATTTCATCTATAACGAAAACATTTCCACCTTTGAAGAAATCAATTATTAGTGGAATTAAATCCATTATTCTTCTTGTTCCATCAGACTCGTCTTTAAGGTCAAAAAGTTCATAAGTGCCACCTATAACCTTATGTTTTGTTTTCAGCAATTTAGCTTCAAGTTGATTTTCTTTTGTTTTTAAAATAACATAATATTTATCATCTTGAGGATTTGATAAGAAAACATTCTTTTTTTCAGACTTATCACTGAGCAAATCATTGCTAATATCTTCCTTTATCTTATCGGGGACTTGTATTTTATCAAAATCAACATTTTTAAAATCGATACCATCTATTCCAGTATCAAAATAATCCAGCATTTCGGTAAACAATTGTTGCAAGTTTGTATCTTCGTGTAGTTCAAACTTCTTACCTACGTTTTTTGAATCAGGATGAATAACTGTTAAAGCATTTTGGAACCAATCAATTACATTTAGAATGTCGGATATGTCTGTTACGTTGTCAGTAACATTTGTGTTCCTTATTTGAGTTATAAACAGTTGATTTCTCGGTGTTCCATTAGCAGTAAATTCAATAAATTGCTTTTCTTTTTCTTTTTTATTTTTTTTAAACAAATAACTTAAGTCAAAATTATTAGTATTGTTTCTTTCAAATATTTTTGTTTCTGAATTTTTATTTGTTTCAAATAACCATTCATCAACTATTTCTTTTGAATTAAAAATAAAACCATAAGCGTAATTTTTTCCTTTATGTTGAATTTCGTATTCAATATATGAATTGCCTTTAGTGAATTTTTTATCTAATTTGAAAACATCAAAAATAATCGGTTGTTCAGCCTTTGTTCCTTTTAAAGCTATTTCTTTTCCAAACTCAATAGCTCTTACCAAGTTTGATTTCCCTGATGCATTTGCCCCGAAAAGTACAGCTGTCTTTAGTGCTGAAACTCCTTTTATTCGTTTTGATTTATGATTAGATTTTAATGTTCCTTTACCTGGTAACATTGAAAATGTTTGTTTATTTTTAAAAGACAGAAAATTCTCAATTGTGAATCTAATTAACATCGTTTATTTAATTTAGGATGTAAATGTAGTGAATAAATCACATTTAGAACGCATTTTGTGATTTTTTATTAAAATACAAGGGTGTTTTGTCTTGTCCTAGTATAGGTTGACCATTTTTGGTTGTTCATTTGTTCAAATTTAGGGATTAATTCACGGAACATTGATAACTTTTCCAAAAAAAACTCCCTTTGGGTTTTAGGTAAAGTTACCA
>JAMONB010000172.1 GCA_027066745.1 Flavobacteriaceae bacterium | reverse complement strand
AGGTCGAATGCGATTAACACCGCCTCCATATGCATACCACTGGAGAAATGGCAGAGTGGTCGAATGCACCGGTCTTGAAAACCGGCGAGGGTCACACCTCCGGGGGTTCGAATCCCTCTTTCTCCGCAAAAAGCCTTGCATTTTATGTGAGGCTTCTTTTTTTACATCACTTTTTAGTGACAAAAAACACCTCAACAGACTATAAACAACAAGTTTACACTTATTCATAAGGAATTAAGGTTTTTTTGGCATTTTATCATAATGTGCCAAAATCCACTTAAAAACGCTTACCACAGTTACCCTATGGGTTACCCTATTAATTTTGAATAACTAGGGTAACTAAATCCCAAAGGAATCCCTAGCTATACTCTTGATTTACTGAGACTTTTGTATAATAATTTAAATTTCAAACTATGATTAAACTAAATTTTTACCTGAAATCAGACAAGTTAAAAGCAAACCTAGGTTACCCTATTTTTTTAAAAATAACTTGCACTAGAAAATCAACTACATTAAGTACTGGAAAATGGATAACAAAAGAACGCTGGAATTCCACTAATAAATTAAAAAATCCTTTGAAGATTGACAAAGAAAGAAATTACAAAATTGCTCTAGATAGAATTTCAGAAGGTATTGAAAAAATTTATTACAAACTCCTTAAAACAAATGAAAATATCAATGTAGTTGATATTAAAAATAAATTCACTGGGAAGTTGAAAAAATTTACAGAACTTGATGTTATTGAATTGTTTGAAATTCATAACAAACATTTTAAAAAGATGGTAGAACAAGGAGAACGAACAAAGGCATCGTTTCAAAAATATGAAAGAGCTAAAGATTTAGTTTCTAATTTCATCAAGTATAAATATCGCAACAAATCATTCCCCCATAATTGCATTAATAATGATTTTATTTATAGTTTGGAGTCTTATTTGAAATACGAATCTGTTTATAAAGAAAAAAAAGGTATTGCAAATAACTCAGTAGTCAAATACTTTAAAAGTTTTATAACGGTGTTTAATTATGCAATAAAAATGGAAATCATTTCAAAAAATCCATTTAATAATTATGATGGCAAATTAGTTATTGAAGATGCTGTCTTTTTAACTCAAGAAGAATTATCTAGAATTGAAAATAAAAAAATAAGCAATGAACGTTTGAACAGAGCACGAGACATTTTCCTGTTTTACCACCAGTGCTACGAATCATAAATAAATATGATAGCTATAACTGTAATAAATTACTTCCTTCCATAAGCAACCAAAAAATGAATGCCTATTTAAAAGAAATAGCTGATTTATGTGGCATAAAAAAGAAGCTCACGCACTATGTTGCTAGGCACACATTTGCTACAACTGTAACACTTGGAAACGGTGTTTTCATAGAAAATGTATCTTCCATGATGGGTCATACTAGATTAACAACTACCCAGCATTACGCCAAAGTATTGGATAAAAATATAAAAAAGGATATGGTTAAAATTGTAGAAACATTGAAAAATGTAGTATAGATATAAGCGACCTACCCTAAAAATCAGGCACAGGGAGGGGATATAAGGTAGTATATAGGGAAAGGGGGCCATAGGGTCCCTCCATAATAATGTTAAAAATATATAGTACTTTATCTATAGGTTCATTACATAATTGTGTCTTAATATTAAAACATAGGTTTTTAAGATAAAACCTTAACTGCACTAGCGTGTCGTAGCACCTTTAATTAGTACATATACTTCATATAAATTTTCCTTTATCACCTTATTATATTTAGCTCTTTTTAAACCCTTGGTTTTGAATTTTAATTATATCGAAGTCTCACTAAAAAATTAATAAAGGTCTTGTTAGCTTATGTAATGACTTTTTATATAATAATAAAACTATAAATCGAGCTCAATAAAATTTTAATTATGGCTCATATTTACAACTTTTTAAGCTTTATTTTAAATTGTGGTGAGCTATAAAACAATAAAAAATAACATTGAGCTCATTAATGTTTTATTTAAAGCTAATATTGTTAATTTTTTGAGCTATATTTACACCTTAAATGAGCTACAAAATAAATTTGTATAATTATGTTAGATTTTAAAAGTAAAAAAATACTTGAATTTGTAAAATTGAATCCTTCAATTTCATCTAAAGAAATTTTTGATGGATTAGATATTGAAATAGGGTATGCCACTGTAAAACGGATTTTATCAAAATTAATAGAAGAAAATCTTATTTCAATAACTGGAAAAGGTAAAGGAAGAAAATACTTAGTTAGTTCAGCCTATAATTTATTTTACCCCATTAATTTAAATAGTTATTTTGAAAAAGAAATAGATGAGCGAAAAATATTAGATAGTTTCAATTTTAACTTAATAAAAAACACATTAAATAAAGTTAACATTTTTACTACGGAAGAATTAAAAACACTTCAAGGACTTCAAAAAAAATATAAAGAAAATATTTCAAATTTATCAAAGATTGAATACAATAATGAACTTGAACGATTAGCAATTGACCTTAGTTGGAAATCTTCTCAAATTGAAGGAAACACTTATTCTCTTTTAGAAACTGAACGTTTATTAAGGGAAAAAGAAACTGCATCTGGAAAATCAAAAGATGATGCAATAATGCTTCTAAATCATAAAAAAGCACTAGATTTTATTATTAATGATAAAAACTATATAATTTCTTTAATGACATCAAGGATTGAAGATATTCATAGTTTATTAATAAAAGACCTTGGAATAGAGCGTAATATTAGAAAACGAAGAGTTGGTATTTCTGGAACAAATTACAAACCTTTAGATAATGAATATCAAATCAAAGAAGCACTAGCGGACATGTGTAATTTAGTAAACGATAAAGAAAACGTATTTGAAAAAGCATTACTTACGCTTGTTTTACTTTCATATATACAAGCATTTGGTGATGGAAATAAAAGAACTGCGAGAATAATTAGCAATGCCATACTTATAAATAATAATTACTGCCCAATTTCATTTAGAACAATTGACTCTATCGAATATAAAAAAGCAATGTTATTATTTTATGAGCAAAATAACATTACTGCGTTCAAAACTATTTTTATAAATCAGTTTGAATTTGCAGTTAACACTTATTTCTAATCAATTATAGAATTTTTTTTGCTTTCATAACCTTTTTTACTTTTACAACTGTAGTTGTTGAACATTGAGCTATTTCTGAAATATCTCTAATCGACAATCCTTTTTTTAGTTTCAAAACTATAATTGAATGGCGCTCAAGTAATTTATCATCTGTTTGAATAGAACCATATTTTCTGCCTTTAAATTTACCTTTGGCTTTTGCAATTTTTATCCCTTCTGAAGTCCTTTCCTTTATCCTATTCCTCTCCATTTCAGCAATGGACCCCATAACAGAAATCACAATTTTTGCAATTGGATTTTCTTTTCCATCAATTAAAGTTTCAAACCCTTCTTTTATGGATTTTAAATTTATCCCATTTTGAGTAAACATTTCAATAGTACTTAAAACATTTATCAGGTTTCTTCCAAGTCTATCGATGGAATCTACAACCAATGTACAATCTTTAGTATTAGATGTTATTGCATCATAAAGCTTAATAGCCTCTGGCCGTTCTAAGAAAGGGACATTACCTTGAACTTTATCTATGAATAAATTGGAAGGATTGAAATTAGTGAAATTTTTAAAATTCTCAATTTGACGTTGAGAACTTTGAGATATAGTTGAAATTCTCGAATAGAAATAATACATATAAATCTTATTTTTAACAAAGATAATGTTTTACTTTTAGACTATCAATTATTTTAACATAAATCCTGGTCTAAACCCTTTAAATAAATATTATGTTTTACTTTTAAACCAAAGTCTAAAAACACAACGCTATTAGATATTGAATAATTAAAAATTGCTTAATCTTTCTAATTTCTAGCAAATTCAACCAAAGGTTCAATATTTCCTTTATCTCCTTCTCTTATGACCATTATATATCTTTTTCGTATTTCATTACCCCTTACCATATTTGAATGATTCCAAGTAAATATTAATAAATTAACAGTTTCTTTTTTTAGTGTTTCACCAATGGTGTATTTATACTCTTTAGTGAAATTTCTGGTAAACATATATGTTTCTAACAACAAATTATAACATGCCTTATAAACTGGCAACTCACTATATAATCCCATTTTTTAAAATTTTTATGGGGCTTTGCCCCATACCAAAAATAGCCAAATTGGCAAATAGCCTAATCCCTGACACAACGCACACAAAAGCCACTTCTCTTATTGGTGAGGTTACGGTACACATCACTAATGTAATAGTCGAGGTTCCTGAGCCAAGCGCGGCTTGTATCGAACTCAGAAGCACTCCACCAGAAGCCGTTGGCACCAATGAGGCCGAAATTACCATAGTCGTTGGTACGGCAGCCACCCGGAAGCGCTGTAAAACCACTACTATTGGTCGCTCCTGTATTTGGGCTATTCCAATGAGCTGTTCCTATTTCTTTTAATTTACCGCCTTCATCTGTACCTCTCCAACCAATATCATTTGCTTCAGTAGTGCTCATACCTAAATACATTTCTAATGTTTTCCACTCTGTATCTGTAGGTACGTGCCAATTTTGTGGGCATAGTTTACGGCTGTCATTTACCGCATACCAATTATATAACCTACCGTAAGTGGCAACGTTGTTTGCATCATTGTTATAATTAGCGTATGCACCAGTACTTAAATTAGTCCAACTAGTATTATCTGTCACATTTGGTATGGCATCTCCGTTTTGGTATTTGGTGGTTTTTAAATTCTCTGCCATCCAAGTTTGTGTGCCAATTTGTATAGTTTTATAGGTATTCCCATCATTGTCTGTTACACTACCATAAGTTAGATTGGGGTTGAAAAGAATGTTTCCACTGTTTGTACTGCCACCTTCTACCCTAAACAATGCTTGTTGTGACCAATCCCATCCATCTGAGACTAAATACCCTCCTAATTCAGCAATATTTCCTTGAGCATTTACTGTATAATAATAATCACCTATATCCGTTGGAGTATAGGTAAAAGAAAATTCTGTTATACCTCCTAAACTACCTAAAGATTGGCTAGTGCTAGTTTGGTCATAATTATAACTACTTACTTTATCAATATCTAAAATTAAACGAGTTTTACCTTGTACCGATGAACCATCATTTTTCACCTTCACTACAAAAGTGAGCTCTGTATTTGTTGCTACTGACGTTCCTGAAACATCAACACCATCGGCATATACTGTAACTCCCTCAGATATATATGGCATGTATCTTATAAATGTTTCTTCTACTGTTTGGTCAGTTAAAACTGTTATAATTTTTTTACCCCAATATTCCTCACCGTGTGGCGTTGATAAATTGGCATTGTGATAAAAACGTGCTTCGTACTCACCCGTTGTTATATTAGTAAACTGTGCTATACCATTGCTGTTGGTAGTTGTAACACTTTGTAAAGTGTTATTTTTATAAAGCTGTACCTCACCGTTTGTACCAGGGTAGGTTTGAGAAGTGCCATCAGCATTTTGCATGGTTAGGTTTATGTTACCTATACTTGCTAGGGTAGAAAATGTTAGTTCACTGCCATAAGCAGTACCATTGCTATTTATAGCATAGGCTTTTATATAATAAGGTGTATTTGCTATTAATCCTGTTAAACTAGCAGAGTAAATACCTATACCAGTACCTATTGGAAATTTTGTACCTGTGGTTTCCGCATTGGCAGATGTACTCCAATACACACCTGTTTCAGTTACACTAGTTCCTCCGTCACTTGTTACATTACCACCAACTGTTGCAGAATTTATTGTACTATTGGTTGGTGTTGTGGTTGTAACTGTTGCTTTGGTGGTTTGTACAGCAACACTAAAATGCCAAGTAGGGCTTTGGGTTGTATTGCCATTGCCATCATTTGCAATTATATACCAATCATACGTTTGCCCTTGTGTTAAATTGGGAACGTTATATGTATTTGTTGTTTGCCCTTCACTTTTTAAAGTTAGTGTTGTGCCTGATGTTCCAAAATACACATCGTAGGTTAATATATCATTTTCAGGGTCTGTACATTCCCAAAATAAGGTTTCAGAAGTTGTGTCTATGTTATCGCCATCATTTGGATATTCAGAGCTATTAAAACTTGGAGCAAAATTATCAGCTTTTTTTATTTCAAATTTACTACTTGTATCCATTTTGCTAGGATACGTATTCGAAATAATTTTCACTGAATACTGGTCACTTGCTTTAATATTTTCTTGTACACTATAGCCTAAATAACTTCCATCATTTTCTGTTTGTGATGTTAGTGTATGTTTGTTACTCCCCTCATATAATTCTATGGTTACATTGCCCCCTAAGTTACCTGTATCCCATGTGATTTCGACATTTTGGTCTCCTTCTTGCCAAATAGTGCTTGAATTAGGCTTTATTACTGTAATATTTCCATCTCTTATCTCAACTGCTCTGATAGCTGTTTTAGTATCATCTTTACTATCAGTCGCTATTACTTTTATTTCGACATTACCTATATTCGAATTTGAAGAATCCCAATCATAAGTATAGGTACTTTGAGTTGTTGTGTAAGTTTTTTTAAGAACATTGTCTATATAGATTTTAACACTTTTCAATCCTCCATCATTATCATCAGCCGTTGCTTTGATTGTAACTAGCTCTCCCTTTTGAAAACTTGAATTTGCTACTGGCTCTGTAATTTGAACTGTTGGAGGCACATTTAATGTTTCAAAATGAATTATTTCATCTGCCACTGTAAGACCAACACTGTTTTTGGCATAAGCCCTGTAATGGTAATTATAATTAGATTCTAAATCAGGTATTGCATAAAATCCGCTAGAACTAGCTTCTACTATTAAATCATTTTCCGTTGGATTTGAATGTGTAGCTACATAAAATCCTTTTTCTGTAATATTTGCACCTCCATCAGAAATAATATTCCCGTTTAACCTTGCAGAAAATTGCTGTATATTACTTGCTTGCAAAGTTTCAACTTGCGGAGCTTTTGGGTCAAAATCATCATGGATGAAATTTTTAGGATTACTATCATTTGAAAAAGTAGCCATCTCACCAATCTTCATTCTTTTAGAATAATTCCAAAACTCATAAGTTGGTGAAAAAATATCAGTTGGAGTTGAATGCTCGATAAATGCATTACTAAAACGCCAATCAACATTTACATAGAGGTTATGAGAAGTATCAGGTTGGTAATTATCAAACCAAATTACTATTGGGTCTGCTCCAAACCAATAACCTGTAGTATTTTTATTTGTTAGGTCAATATCACCTATTATCAAATCTCTACTCGAATATTTCTGATTGCCATCAACGTAAACATAAATTCTTGATTCATATTCGTAAAACTGAAGTTTAACTGTCTGTTTAACCGAAGTAGCTGTTCTCAATTCAAGTTCGAATTCTGAAGATTTATAATTATGAGAACCATAATTCACATTCATACATTCTAAAATATTACTATGACTGGAATGATTCTTTACTGTTGGTATATACTCAAATCCTTCTCCGAACCCCTGACCTTTATCTTGTTCGCCAAATAATTGAAGTCGTACACCTACTTTATTATCATATTTCACCATCTCAACATTTAGCCTAATACGTTTCTCATAAGCAGAATAATATGAAAAATGCTCTATAAATGCTGTTATAGTTTTATTTTCAATATCAATTTTTTTTCTAACCTTAAAATCAATTGTTTCAGGGTCAGGAATGTAATTAATCACAACTAGTTTTGTAGTATCCTGAATGCTACTATCGTATGGAAAAGTAACTTCAATTGGTTTTGAAAACGTCAATCCTTCAGGTTCAAATTTTATCAGTTGAACCAACTCATCTGGAGAAAATTTTACATCTTCTTCAGCCAATAATATTTTAATATTTTCTATAGTTTCTAATGCCCCTTCAGGGATTTCTATTTTAATCCCATTTAAAGGAGAGCTCTCATCTTCTATCGTCACAGTTCCTCCCAAAGCACCAATTTCTCCTTCTCCATTCATATATATAGGAGGGACTTCTTCAAAAACAGCTGTTACAACTTTATTTGAATTAAAGGTTATTGTTACTGGATTCTCTGTTCCAGAAGCTCCTCCTGACCAATTTTTAAACACAAAATTGGTTGATGCTGTTGCTGTTAACGTAACAGTTTCTCCTTTTTTATAAGTACCAGAAGCTGGAGAAATTGTACCACCATTTGAAGGACTAGAAGTTGATGTTAAAGTGTAAGTAATAACAGGTATTGGTTCTGGTGTTGGGTCGTCCTTGGAACAGGTTATGAAGATTAATAAAACCGTTAAGAAATAAACTGAAAAGAAAAATGTTTTTTTCATACTAAAAAAATTGAAAAGTTATTATTCAATGAAACCAAATAGCACCACTTGAATCGTTGCATCAAATGGTGCATCATGTCTCAAGCAATTATCCTATTTTTTATAAAACCATCGTCAATAGATAATTGTTATAAATTTAAGAGGAACAAAACAAGAATGAAATACTCAAATATGAGTATTGTCTTACTGTAAATTAAGGGTGTTGGTTTGCTAAATAAGGTCAATTTTAACAGCATACTTTATCAACTCAGCTGCATTTTTACAATTAGTTTTTTCAAGAATATTTCGTCTGTAGGTATCCACTGTATTGTGGCTAATATGTAGGGTTTTACCAATCTCCTTACTGTTTAAGCCATCTGAAATAAGGTTAATAATTTCAATTTCTCTTTTAGTTAATGAAAAATGTTCTTTTGCTTTAAAACGCTCAATAGCTTTTTTTAATGCTTTAATACTTACGGGTTTTAATAAATAATCAAAAGCCTTTGCCCTAACAGCTTCAATTGCATAATGGTCATGAGAAGTAATAAAGATTATTTTTGTACGAAGTGAACTTCTATTTATTTCCTCTGCTATTTCTAAACCTGTTTTCTCTGGCATTTCAACATCTAAAAACACCAAATCTAGATTATAAGCTTTGATATATTCAATTGCTTGAAGGGAATCGTTAAACTGATTCAATATATTAATTTCAGGAAAATGTTTTAGTAAAATTTTTATACGATTTAAAGCTCTAAGCTCATCATCTACTAAAACAACATTTATTTTAATTTCTTTCATCTGAAATAAATTTGATGTTCTTGATATTTGTTACTAAAATAGTACTAAAAAAATTAAAATAACATACTCAAATTTAAGTATGTATTTACTCAATAACTAGTACTAATATATTATTTTGAAATTAGAATTTCTATCTTCACACCATCGTTTAGACCCAGTTTGGTTTTAACTTCGATTAATTTATAAGTAATTTTTTTACGATATAATTTAAAGTATAAATCATATATTTTTTCCATAATTAAGATTCCATTACCAGTAGAATTTTTTTTATACTTTTTAGCACCTTCTATTCCTCCTCCATTGTTTTCTATAGTTAATTTTAGTCTTTTATCCGATTCAATAGCATCTATTTTAAGCACCCCTCCATTATTGATTTTTGATAGCCCATGTTTAATCGCATTTTCAACATAACAATACAACACATGCTTTGGTACTATATTTTCTACATTTACTCTTTTATCTATACTAAATTTATAAGAAAAACTATTGTTAAATCTAATTTGTTGTAATTGAATGAAATTTTCAACATAATCTAATTCTTCTTTTAAAGTATGTGAAATTTTATCAGAACCTTTTAATGTTTTGCGCATTAAATCAGAAAATTTACAAATGAAATCATCAGCTGCCAATTTATCATCTGTTAACATCATTTCACTCATAGTATTGATGGCATTGAAAACAAAATGTGGGTCTACTTGATTTTTAATAGTCTTGATTTGCAATTGAGCTATTTCATTTTCAATCGCTTGTTTATTCTTATTTCTTATTTCTTGCCCCTTAAGAATTAGCCTTGACAAACCTAAAATAACTAGGTATATACCTATGTATAGAAAATATTTAAAATAATAAAGAGGGTTTTTACTATAATTATACACAAAATATTCATTTCCTTTTTGGAAATAAAGTTCGGTTCCTACCAAATTTTGCTTCTTAATACCATACCTAAAAAACTCATCATAATTCAAAGGGATATCAAAATTTACAGGGTCAGTGAAATTATTTTGGTAAATAGAAAAAGATTTATAGTTTTTTGAAATATTTATCCATTCATTTATACCATCTCCTTCAAAATCTATTTCAAACAATGCCCAAGTATGATTCAATTTTAATTGATTAATTCGTTTGAAATTAGAATTTAAAATACGAACTTCACCATTATCCCTGTTAAAAAGTACTATCTTATTTTTAACGATTTCAGGAAACATTAAATAATATCCAGAAGGTAAAATAATTTCATTTAGGAGCTCCCCTTTTTTTGTGTAAACATTTATTTTGTCAGGAAATTCTTTATCTCTTCTAGAATTAGCAAGGCAAACAATGAAGTCTTTTCCATTTGAATCATAGTAAAAAGAATTTAGGGTGAAATATGGATTTTCAAACTCAATTGGCTCAAAAAGAAAGTTTAAATTATCATCTAGTACTGTTAGCCAAGAACTACAATCTGAACGTTTTGTATAAGTTGTATCAATTTTATTACACGCAGCATTGGATTTAGTAATTATGAAACTTGTTTCTTCCTTATCTAGGTTCACAATGTTATAAATACTATTGTAATTTGTTAAATGAGCTGATTTTATTATTTTATTCTGTTGGAGGTTTAGTTTGTATATATTTCTGGGATAACTTGAAAAACCAGAGTTTATATTAAAATAAATATTTTGTTCGGTATGATTTTTATTTTCAACTAAATTAAAATTTCCAATTCTAGTTTCAAAGACTCCGCCATATTCAGCCATTACATCAATAAAAATATTTTTTTTATCAATACCTCCTTCCAATAAAGGTTCAATAATATTTAAAAATAAAGAGTCCTTTTTTTTTGTTACAGTATAAATTTCTTTATAACCATTATTATTTGCATCCAAAAAAAATAAATCTCCAATATCTTTAGGGAATTTAAAAAGATAATTCCATTGCCCTAATAATTCCTTATTATCATTATGTACTTCAAAACTAGCATTACCAGCATCATTGATGTATCCATAAATTTTTTCATCTGTATTGTCATTGTTCAAATCTTGAAAATATACTCTTGCACTTTGCCGTGATAATATATCTTGTTCCTTTAATTCAATTAAATATTTTGAAAAAACATTAGGCAACAAAAAAATAATAACTAGCGAAATGATAAAGGAAATAAAATATTGATTAAAAAGTATAGAAGAAATTCTCTTTTTCATTAAGAATTAAAATTTAATTTTTTTGTAAGTTAAAAGACTTAATTTTATAAATATAATAAATATTTTATTCTAAAAAAATAACTATACAATAATCATCACCTCAAGTTTTCATTATAGGTAAACATTACCTCAATAAAAAGCAGTATTGAAAATTTTTATAAAAATTCATCAAAAATTTAGACACATCTAAAATAAAATATTATGGTAAAAGTTCTAAGTATAAGGGTAGTGCATCATCTGTTATTAAATTTTTAATTGAATCAGCATCTAGAAGATAATTCTTTCTTCTAGAAATTTCCTATATATTTCCTATGCAAAGTTCATTAAAATCAAATAAGCATAGTTCAGTTACCCTATGAGTTACCCCCAAAATAAGGAATAGCTGTAAGCCTAATGTTTATAGCATATACAAGGCGAGGTTTCGGAAACCTCATTCTCCACAAAGAAAAGCCTTGCATTTTATGTGAGGCTTCTTTTTTATACACAAAAACTAAGATTATTTACTAACTTCGCAGCTAGAAACATTTACTTGTGGGACAAACCAACGAAAAT
>JAMONB010000171.1 GCA_027066745.1 Flavobacteriaceae bacterium | reverse complement strand
CCGTAATGGTATGCTGTACTTTATTAAACATTTTAATATTTAAGTCATATGATGAACCTTCTTCAGCCAATAAACTAGACATTCCATTATCATTATAATCCTCATCAATTAATTTTAGAATTGATTTTCCTGTTTTTTGGCACAACCAAATAATTGCTTTACTGCTCAATTTATCATCCCAAATACAAGGCCCCACCAACCAAGGCGTATTAATTCTTGTTAATTCCGAAGCTGCCTCAGCATCTAATACAAATGTTGTATTTTTGTGATGTTGTAAATAGGTTGCTGGCACTTTTGATGATACCTCACCTTCAATTGTCTTTTTTATTATCAAAGATTTATTATGCCCCCAAGCTAATAAAATAATTCTTTTAGCTTTTCTAACAGTTCTTATACCCATTGTTATTGCTTTCTTTGGAACATTATCTATTCCTAGAAAAGCAGATGCTGCATCAGCCCTTGTAATATAATCTAACGTAATACTCCTTGTTTCTGAATTAAAATGTGACCCCGGTTCATTAAAACCAATATGCCCTGTCCTACCTATTCCTAATAATTGTAAATCTATTCCTCCATTTTCTTCAATCATTTTTTCATATTCAATACAATATTGGTGTAACTCATTACTTGTAACTGTACCATTTGGTATGTGTACATTTTCAGGCAATATATCAACATGATTAAACAAATGCTCGTGCATAAAATAAAAATAACTTTGAATATTACTTTTATCCATTGGATAATATTCGTCTAAATTAAAGGTAATAACGTTTGAAAAACTTAACCTCTCTTCTTTATGCATCCTAACTAATTCTTCATAAACTTTTATTGGAGATGATCCTGTTGCTAATCCTAGCACACATTTTTTCCCTTCTTTTTGTTTACGTAAAATCAAATCAGCTATTTCCCGAGCAACAGTTTTGGATCCAATATTAGAATCTAAAAAAATTACATTATGAATTTTTTCAAATCTAGTATCTTCAAATTTACCAGCTTCTTGGTACTTAATATTTTTCAGATTAGCTTGTTGAGTATTTTTCATTATTACTTTTATTTATAATTTGTAAATTTAAAAATAAAAATGCTCAAAAAAAAGATTTTATGCATTTTTACGCGTTTTTATGCATCAAAATTTACTACTCTCCATATATTAATTCCTTTAACTTGAAATTTTATAAACACTCTGTTTTCTTTCTTATTAACAATTAAAACAAACGCAAACTCTAAATAAAAAAGTATTATTATCAAATCTAAACAAATTTATGGGCAATTAGAACTAACAGCGTGAACTTAATTTACTCACAACAATACTTAAACATAAAAATCAGAAACTCTTAAATTCAAAAAAGATAAAAATATTTTGCATATTTGTGGTTGTTAATATAATTAACGACGTACAAAGAATGCTCAAAGAAGAAAGACACCAATATATACTAGCTAAAATTAAGTTAAGTAGAAAAGTTTTATCTACCGATTTAAGTATTGAATTAAAGGTTTCCGAAGATACTATCAGAAGAGACCTCAATGAACTATCTTCCAAAAAACTAATTAAAAAAGTGCACGGTGGAGCTCTACCAATAGATAATTTAGCTTCATCATACCTTGAAAGAAGTAATTTTAATTTAGAAGAAAAAAACACTATAGCCAAAAAAGCATTAAGTTTAATAAAGGACGGTCAAGTTATCATTATGAGTGGGAGCACCACAAACTTACAATTAGCAAAAATTATACCCTCTGATATTAATGCCACTATTTACACATATAGCCTACCTATTGCACTTGAACTAACCAAACACCCATCTATTGAAATTATATTTATTGGAGGCAAACTATACAAACCCGCACAAGTAACCATTGGCTTAGACGTGGTATCTTCCATATCTCAGTTAAGAACAGATTTATGTTTTATGGGGACAGAAGGCATAAACGTTTCAAGCGGCATGACAGAGCCAAACTGGGAAGTTTCCCACATAAAAAAATGTATGATTTCTGCAAGTAATAAAGTTATTGTACTCTGTACCAAAAATAAAATAAACAAGATTAAAAGATATGCGGTAGCACCTATTCATAAAATAGACACTATTGTTACCAATATCAACCCCACCGACTCTACCTTTAATGATTTTAAAGAAAAGGGAGTTAAAATCCTTTAAAAAAACTCATAAAAACACATATAACTGCTGTTTTATGCTGTTTTAAATGTTAATTTTTGCATTTTATTAACAATTTATTAATGTAATTAAGAAAAATTCACTAGTTTTGGGTGTTTAACATAAATAAATACCAAATGAAAAGTATTTTTACACGCATTAATTTTATTATTATTGCTCTACTATTTAGTAGTTTAAGTGTTTTTTCCCAAGAAATTGAAATCACTGGAACAGTAACTGACGAATATGGATCTCCTATCCCAGGAGCAAACATTATAATTGTTGGTAAAAAAACAGGGGCTCAAACCGATTTTAACGGTAACTACACTATAACAGCTAACATAGGACAAGAGCTAAAATGTTCGTATGTAGGTATGAAACCGAGTA
>JAMONB010000170.1 GCA_027066745.1 Flavobacteriaceae bacterium | reverse complement strand
CTTTGAGCCATTTACTGAAGCAAATCCGTTAAAAATGTAGGCTTGATATTTTAAATTAGCATTATTGATTCTACCAGATAAACCAATACCAACTTCACGCCATGTTGTAGGTACAATACTTTTATCCATACTAGGTCTCTCAACACCATTGAATGTTGTGGGCTCATGAAATTCATTAACAATCCCCATCGGTACTAACATCAAACCACCTCTTAAATTTATATTGTCTGTAATGCTGTAATTTAAAAAAGCTTGCTCTACAAAAATTTCTTTTACATGTTCAAATTCAATTTCTGTGACAAAATGCACTTTATCACTAAATTTATACCCCATCAACAATACTATTCTATGGACATCTAAAATACCATTATCACTTTCTTTTTGATTATAATCTATTTGACCATACCCTCCAATAGTTATTCCTTTTGAAAGTTTACCACTCAATATTGATTGTGCTCCATTTCTTTGAAGCTTGACCTCTTGAACAGTATCCTTTACTGCTTGAGAATACCCAAATGTTGTTGCCAACAATAAAACCAATAGTCCATTTTTCATTTTATTTTTATTTAGACTTATTATAAATAACTATTTCAAGTCACAAATATATAAATGAAAATGAAATACACAAAGCTTATTTAGAATAATTTTAAATAACAAAAGTATCTACCACTTAATAACATCAAGTTCTTTACTTTTTAAGAAAGAATTGGTCTTACTAAAATGCTTGTTACCAAACCAATAACCTCTATTAGCACTTAATGGCGAAGGGTGTCCACTTGTGAGAATACAATGTTTATTTGTGTCAATTTTAGCTCCTTTTTTCTTAGCAAAACCTCCCCAAAGTAAAAAAACAACATGCTCTTTTTGTTGAGAGATTTGTGAAATAACAGCATCGGTAAAGATCTCCCAGCCTTTTTTTTGATGAGAACCTGCTTGATGTGCTTTGACTGTCAACGTAGCATTTAATAATAAAACACCTTGCTTAGCCCAAGACTCTAAATTGCCGTGAACTGGAATGGCTTGTTGTAAATCAGTTTCTATTTCTTTAAAAATATTTTTTAAAGATGGTGGTATTGCAGTATTTTCATTTACAGAAAAACACAAACCATTTGCTTGTCCTATACCATGGTAAGGATCTTGTCCAATAATTACAACTTTTAAATCTTCAAAAGAGCAGTAATCAAAAGCGGCAAAAATTTGATTTCCTTTAGGGTAACATTTATGTTGCTGGTATTCAGATTTTACAAATGAGGTCAATTGCTTAAAATAATCTTTTTCAAATTCACCGTTTAAGATTGATTTCCAACTTTCAGCTATTCTAACTTGCATAAATTAATAGGTGGGTTTTAAAACTATTTTTTAGTTACTTTTGTCAACCCAAATATACAATTTTGAGTAACACAATTACTGACAAAACATTGAAAGATTTAGAGTTTAACACTGTGTTAGACCATATCACTAAATATAGTCAAACAGATTTAGGGAAGAAAGCTGTATTAAAAATTATACCTATTCAAAATAATGATAAACTACAAGATCAATTAAATCAAACCAACGAATACCTTTCATCATTTATAAATGAAAACCGTATACCCAATCATCATTTTGATGAAATAACCAAAGAGATTCATTTATTAGGAATAGAGGATAGTTATTTAGAAGCTACTGCTTTTCAGAAAATAACAGCAGTTTCTCAAACTGTAAATGAATTGCTTCAATTTTTTAAGAAATTTACAGAATACTACCCTAGTCTTTCTAAATCATCTCAACAAATAGAGTATTTAAAGATAGTCGACATCAGCATTAATAAAGTAATCAATAATTTTGGAGAAGTTTCTGACAGTGCTAGCAATGAATTAAGAACTATCCGTAAAGAAATAAATACCTTGAGAGGTCAAATAGGAGCTAGTTTTACCAAAGCCTTAAATCATTATGCTGCTCACGACTTCTTAGATGATATCAGAGAATCTGTAGTAGACAATCAACGTGTTTTAGCTGTGCTGTCAATGCACAGAAAAAAAGTTAAAGGAGCTCTTTTAGGGAATTCAAAAACAGGAAGTATTGTTTATATTGCCCCTGAAGCTACATTGAGAATAAATCAAAAACTACAGGATTTAATTTATGAAGAACAACAAGAAATCATTAGAATATTAAAAATTCTAACCAATGAAATCAGACCATATACAAACCTTTTAAAACAATATCAAGACTACCTAACACATTTAGATGTTGTCGCTGCAAAAACAAAGTACGCACAACAAATCAACGGATTATTACCTAGAATTTCTAAAGAAAAGAAAATAGTATTCCGCAATGCCTATCATCCTATATTATTAGAAAATAATGCAAAAAAAGATATCAAAACTATCCCACAGACATTAGAACTTAATCAGCAACAGCAAATCATAGTAATATCAGGTCCTAATGCTGGTGGAAAAAGCATTACCTTAAAAACTATTGGCTTATTACAAGTCATGATTCAATCTGCCATATTGATACCTGTACATGAAAGAAGTGAAGTCTATTTTTTTGATACTATTTTAACTGATATT
>JAMONB010000169.1 GCA_027066745.1 Flavobacteriaceae bacterium | reverse complement strand
CATGGGCTAAATCAAAGCCATTTCCTATAAGTATTAGTTTATTCATAGCGAAAAAATTATTTTTCAAAAATAATCTATTGAAATTTAAAATGCGGTGTGTTTTAGCCAATATTTTTAACAAAAAACACCCCTAATGAGCTACGCTCGGTATCTTCGATAAAATACATTTATCTCAATAATCCTCAAAGGGACAATCATTCTAAAAATAAAATTGGTTCATTTTTAAGCCTTTCCTTTAGGGAAGGGTTGGGATGGGATTAACATTCGCTTTATCTCATTTAATTTCATCAAAGCTTCAATAGGTGTAAGGGTATCAATATTAACCGCTAGAATTTCTTCTTTAATATCTTCTAATAATGGATCGTCTAATTTAAAAAAGCTTAATTGCACATCGTCTTCAATAGCATTCTTTAATTTGTCTTTAATATCTTCTGTGGCTCTACTTTTTTCTAATTTCTTTAATATTTTATTGGCTCTATGAATTACAGACGTTGGCATACCAGCCAGTTTAGCCACATGAATTCCGAAACTATGCTCACTACCACCAGAGACTAACTTTCGTAAAAAAATCACATTGTCTTTTAGTTCTTTTATGGAAACATTGAAGTTCTTAACACGTTCAAAAGTTTCAGTCATATCATTCAATTCGTGGTAATGTGTTGCAAATAATGTTTTTGCTTTTGAAGGATGCTCATGTAGGTATTCAGCGATTGCCCAAGCGATAGAAATACCATCATATGTACTTGTGCCTCTACCAATTTCATCTAATAGGACCAAACTACGTTCAGAAATATTATTTAAGATATTAGCCGTTTCGTTCATCTCTACCATAAAGGTAGATTCGCCCATAGAAATATTATCACTGGCACCAACACGCGTAAAAATTTTGTCAACCACACCAATTCTAACCTGTTGAGCAGGGACATAACTCCCCATTTGAGCCAATAAAACAATGAGTGCAGTTTGCCGTAAAATAGCTGATTTACCACTCATGTTTGGGCCTGTAATCATGATAATTTGTTGCTGTGTTCTGTTTAGTACTACATCATTAGCAATATATTCTTCACCAATTGGCAATTGTTTTTCTATTACAGGATGACGTCCGTTTTTAATCTCTAAATCGGTACTTTCATCCAGTTGAGGTCTTACATAGTTATTATCTTTTGCGGTTTGAGCAAAGGAGCACAAGCAATCTAATTTCGCAATTTTTTGAGCATTTTCTTGAACGTGTTTGATATGGTTAATCATAAAGTGCAGCAAGTCTGCAAACAGTTGTTGTTCTATTTTAGCAATTTTTTCTTCAGCTCCTAAAATTTTGGTTTCGTATTCTTTAAGTTCTTCGGTAATATAACGTTCTGCATTGACTAAGGTTTGCTTACGAATCCATTCTTCTGGCACTTTATCTTTATGGGTATTTCTAACCTCAATATAATAACCAAAAACGTTATTAAAAGCAATTTTTAAACTGGTAATGCCTGTACGTTTTGTTTCACGTGCCAACATATTGTCTAAATATTCTTTACCAGAGGATGAAATGGCTCTTAACTCATCCAATTCACTAGAAACACCATTTGCAATCGTATTTCCTTTGTTAATATTCACCGGAGCATTGTCATTGACAGTCTTTAATATCTTTTCAATTAGCTCTTTACAAGTGTGAATATTTTTACCCAAACTTTGTAATGATTTATCCTTACTTTTTTGAGCAGCTTCTTTTATAGGAAGAATGGCTTTTAAAGAGTCTTTTAGTAAGACTACTTCACGAGGGTTTATCTTACCAGTAGCTACTTTAGAAATTAAACGCTCAATATCACTAATTTGTTTAATTTGATAGGTGATTTCATCATAAAAATCATCATTAGTTATCAAATGTTTTACAATTTCGTGACGTTTTTGAATTTGTTTTAAATTCTTTAACGGTAAAGCTAACCAGCGTTTTAGAAGTCTTCCGCCCATAGGTGAAAGTGTTCTGTCAATGACATCTAATAAAGTAACTGCTTCTGGTTGTGTAGAAAAATACAATTCTAAATTGCGAACAGTAAACCGATCCATCCATACATAATGGTCTTCTTCTACACGATGTATGGTAGAAATATGATCTAATTTTTTATGTTGTGTTTCTGATAAGTAATACAATATCGTGCCCGCTGAGATGATTCCATGCTGTAAACCTTCAATACCAAATCCTTTAAGTGAATTTATTTTAAAATGATTGGTGAGCGTCTCATGTGCATAATCTTTTTGAAAAACCCAGTCATCTAAGTAGAAAGTATAATAGCTTTCTCCGAAAGATTCTTTAAAACGAGTTTTATATTGTTTTTGAACCAATATTTCACTCGGATTGAAATTTTGAAGCAATTTATCAATGTATTCTTCATTGCCTTCGGCAACTATAAACTCACCTGTTGAAACATCTAAAAAGGAAATTCCCAATTGTTTTTTGCTAAAGTGAATGGCAGCTAAAAAATTATTGGTTTTAGATTGTAATACTTCATCATTTAAGGATACCCCAGGAGTAATCAATTCTGTAACACCACGTTTTACAATGGTTTTTGT
>JAMONB010000168.1 GCA_027066745.1 Flavobacteriaceae bacterium | reverse complement strand
AACGGATTTATTTACTTGCGACTAGCTCTACTAAACACACCAAAATAAGGGAGAAAGAATAAGGCTAGAATAACGGTGAATTGAAGATAAGAAAATATTGTAGTAATCCAACGCCTTGTGAACTGGTTTTGCGGAATGTTGGTACAAAATACCTAAAAACTACAAAACTTAAATAAACAACCAAATAGCAAAAGAAGCCCAACTTAGCAAAATCCAATTACACAACTTGTTAGGCTTTTATAATTTTTTTACTATGAAGCATGTACGGATTGCTCAAGTTTCTCGGAAACCCATTGATTTATACTTTTTTGCTCTGTTGTTGCTATTGCTACAATATCACTATGAAGCTTTGGTGGAATTCTTAGATTAAACTTACCAGAATATTGTTTTTTAGGAGATACTCCTTTTTCTTTGCAAACCTCTAAAAATATTTCTAAAGATTTTTTAAATTCTGTTCTTAGTTCTTCTGGTGTTTCACCATAAAAATCAGCCCCACCAGTTAACCCAAGTATTTCACCTCTAAACATATCAATATCAGAGTCATACTCAATTTTCGCTTTGTAATCATTTAATGTCATCATATTCATGGAGTTACCTCATTTTCTTCTAGCCATCTTCGCACACTTGCTACAGCACCTTTATCAGTCGATGGTGATGGGTGTGGTCTGTGATAAACCTGAATTTCATCAAAAAGAAAAACAGCAATACGAGAACCCGCTCTTTCAGAAATTTCTGCACCTAAAGAAACAAATAAAGATTCAATATCACTCCAGTGTATATTTGCACTGGTAGGTCTTGTAAATATTTGTTCTAGAGTTCGTTTATGCTTTTTCTTCATGAGAGAACAGTACCACAAATTAGTACTATGTCAATTGCATTAGCCTAACGCCCCAATAAAGGGCTTGCGAAATTAACTTGTGCTAACCTTAAATTTGGCACAAAGTTAAACGAAACCACATTGTGAAATAAGAAACCCTGCTTTCGCAAGTCCTTGTTTTAATTGGCTTGTTAGGCTCTTTTATAATTTAAATTCGCAATTTCCTATTTGCTTTCTAATTATATCCATTTTTGAATGAATTGAATTATCACAAAGTATCAATAATTTATTTAATGTAGATAATCCAAACTCATCTAAAAAATACTCTTGGCTTGAAGAAACCATTTGTTGCATTGGACCTGTTAATTTAATTTCAGGTTCTGCTAAAGCTAGATTAGTGTGAGCAACCCAAAGGTGTCTTGAAAGTTTTACAATTTGATGGTGAGTGGTTTTTATTTCAGCTTCACAAGATGACAACCATTTAGTAGATATACTACCTGAACCATATCCTTCTTTTGTGCCTTTATTTGAAGCTAAAAAGGGTTTTGCGTAAGTGATAATAAATGCCTTAGAAGTTGCACGTTCAAAGATAGTTCTTTTACGGTTATTAGCTTTATAACCATCTTTAAATAATTGTAAATACTCAGAACATTCAGATATTGCTTTTTCAGCAAATATCAATTTGGCATATTCAGAGTGATAATGCATATATTACTTCCTAGGTGCTACACACCACATAAATGACTGAATATCAATCATATCTCGTGGTTCTAACTCTACCAAAGCTGTTCTTAAATACTCTGAAAAGTTTAGTATTAGTTTGTATGTTTTCCAATTTACTTGAGGCGAGTAACATATTTCAAACCTTGATAAATCAGCTGCATGTTGTGTTATTGTTGGTTTTACGAACATATATTTTTCTGGTTGAAATATATATGGGAAGTATGTTGCTGTTGTCCATTTGCCAGCCTTGATATTATCAAGGAAAGTACAGAATGATTGAAAGTTTTTACTAAAATCATCTTTACCATATAACAAATTAAACAGTTCGTTTGAGAACTGTTTTTTACTTTCTAAGCTAGATAAACCATCTTTCAGAGCCATTTTTTCATTTGGAAATATGAGATTTGTTGAATTTACAATTTTTAAAGCTATTTTAGTGATTTCTTCATAATCTTCTTTTTCTACTAAGCTTAAAAAGTGATTTTCCCCTAAAAGCTCTTTAGCTGAAGTATGAGCAGACACTTTATAGTTTCTTTCTTCTTCTAAATATTTTTCTCCTTTAAATCCTTCTGGAAATTTTGATAAAAAATATTCTATTGAAGAGGGTAAGCTTTTATATTTTATAGCGGGTGTTTGATCCGATAGTTTTAAATTATCTAGTATCGGATGTTTATTTTTTTCTTTATCAACTTTTATTGGCTCAACAATATCTAGGACTAATTTTTTCTCACCAACACCTACAAAAAACACACGTAACATTCTTTCAGTTGAGTCTTCAAGAACTTCACCTAAGCCCCAGCTTTCCATTGTAGGATGTTTAACTCTATCGTGTTTCTTATATTTCATATGTTTTTATATTCATTTGGTTAAGTGAAAGTACACCCCCCCACTTTTTGGCACTTTTGTACGAGCCTTTATTAGCCTAACGCCTCGTTTAGCTGTTCCACTGGAAAACTAGCACGAGGATATTTAAAGCACAAAACTATACCATAAACCGCTGTACCCGCAGAAGCCCGACTTAAGTGGATCAGATTATAACGACTT
>JAMONB010000167.1 GCA_027066745.1 Flavobacteriaceae bacterium | reverse complement strand
AAACAACAGCAATGGGAGCTGCCTTTTTAGCAGGGTTAGCTGTTGGATATTGGGAAAACACTGAAGAAATTCAACAAATATGGCAAATAGACCAACGTTTTAATCCAACTTCAGAGAGATCGGTTATTGAAAAAGAAATTAAAGGATGGTATAAAGCCATTGATGCCTTAGAATATTGGACGAAAGAGAAATAAGTTGGCAGTGTTCAGTTGGCAGTTCTCAGTAAAAAAATATGAGTTCAGAGTTATGGGTTTTTTAAAATTTCCCTCAAACAAAACATAATTATAACGAACTCAAAATAGAATTGATAATGTACCAAATCCCCCTATTGATAGGGATTGGGGGTGTGTTTTTTAAAGAGTAATATTGAAAAACATAAAAACAAGAATAGAATTAACGAGAGCAGAATTTAAAAGTTCAAAATTCGTTATTTATTAATCATAAATCAATAATAAACCATGACTCCATTTATTGCAGAAATTATAGGAACATTTTTACTTATTCTCTTAGGAGGAGGTGTAGTTGCAAATGTAGTATTAGAAAAAACCAAATCTGCTGATCCAGGGTGGCTGGTGATTACTACAGCATGGGGTTTGGCAGTATTTGTTGGTGTAGTCGTTGCTGGACCTTATAGTGGAGCACATTTAAATCCCGCAGTGAGTATAGGTTTAGCATTTGCAGGTAAATTCGAATGGGCTTTGGTACCTAGTTATATTTTAGCTCAATTTACTGGAGCAATGTTAGGTTCGTTAATCGTTTGGATGATGTACAAAGATCATTTTGATATTACTGAAGATGCAGAAATTAAAAGAGCTGTTTTTTGCACGTCACCAGCCATTAGAAATCCACTTTCTAATATTATTAGTGAGGTTGTAGGAACTTTTGTATTGGTATTTGTGGTTTTATACTTTACTAACGCATCGCTTACAGAGACAAATACACCTATAGGTTTAGGTTCTTTAGGAGCATTACCCGTTGCATTTTTAGTATGGTCTATAGGTTTATCTTTAGGAGGCACTACAGGTTATGCCATCAATCCTGCAAGGGATTTAGGTCCAAGAATTATGCATGCTATATTGCCAATAAAAGACAAAGGTTCAAGTGATTGGTCATATGCATGGGTTCCAGTTGTTGGGCCAATAATAGGTGCAGCTCTAGCTGCGTTTTTGATGTTGGCCATGTCTTTGTAAAATTGACACTGTATCGTTGTACTTTATTTTGTTACTCCATTTTCTAAAACTATATTTACAAATAATTTCAGCAATACAATTATAGTTATATCAATTTAAATTGGTATTATATCACTCCCAGACAGCAAACTTCTTTCTCTGTTAAATACAAGATTGAATGACTCAAAAGAAGTCTCTATTGCAAAACTTTTTGGTTCTAAGGGGACATTTAATAATTTTAGGTTTAACAAACCAGTAACCAAAAGAATAGATTATATTTTTATAGTAAAAAACAATATCTTTACAGTTCAAAAATTTACAATTTTAAGTGATTCTAAAGAGTTGAATATACTTAAGATTATTTACCTGTTTTATCTAACTAACATTAAATAAAAGCCAATGAAAACCCTAAAATTACCAATTTTACTATTCTTATTCTCAACGACAATTTTATGTAGTCAAAACCTTCCTAAATTTATGCATGCTAAAGGTTTAACTACAGATCAAAAAGTAGACTCCCTTCTTTCTATAATGACACTGCAAGAAAAAATTGGACAAATGAACCAATACAATGGCTTTTGGGATGTGACTGGTCCCGTACCTGTTGACGGAGATGCTGTTAAAAAATATAAAGATATAGAAGCTGGCTTGGTGGGTTCTATGCTAAATGTTCGTGGGGTTAAAGAAGTTATGGCTGTACAAAAAATAGCCGTTGAAAAAACAAGATTAGGCATTCCTTTAATTATTGGTTTTGATGTTATTCATGGCTATAAAACTATTGCTCCTATTCCTTTAGCTGAATCTGCAAGTTGGGACATGGAAGCTATAAAAAATTCGGCAAGTGTAGCGGCAAGTGAAGCTGCTGCAAGTGGTATCAACTGGACCTTTGCTCCTATGGTTGATATCTACCGTGATGCTCGTTGGGGTCGTGTGATGGAGGGTGCAGGTGAAGATCCTTTCTTAGGAAGTAAAATAGCCTACGCTAGAGTAAAAGGCTTTCAAGGTGATGATTTAACAGCTCCAAACACCATTGCCGCTTGTGCTAAGCATTTTGCTGCGTATGGTTTTGCAGAGGCTGGTAAAGAATACAATACAGTAGACGTAGGCTTATCTACATTGTACAATACCATCCTCCCTCCTTTTAAAGCAACAGTTGATGCTAATGTAAAAACATTTATGAATTCTTTTAATGAATTGAATGGAATTCCTGCATCAGGAAATAAATTTTTACAAAGAGATATTTTAAAAGGTGCTTGGGGTTTTAAAGGTTTTGTGGTATCTGATTGGGGTTCTATTGGTGAAATGATTGCTCATGGTTTTGCAAAAGATAATAAAGAAGCTGGTAGATTAGCTATAACTGCAGGTTCTGATATGGATATGGAATCTCACGCTTATATTGATTACTTAGAAGCTTTGGTAAAAGAAGGAAAGGTTGATGAGGCTTTAATCAATGATGCTGCAGGTAGAATTTTAACTGTAAAATATGAATTAGGTCTTTTTGATGATCCTTACAGGTATTGTGATGTAAAAAGAGAAAAAGAAGTTATTGGGAGTAAAGCAAACAATGAAGCCGTATTAGAGATGGCAAAAAAATCTATCGTTTTATTGAAGAATGATAAAATAGCTGGGCAAGAGAATGGCTTATTACCACTAAAAAAGAAAGGTCAAAAAATTGTTCTTATTGGAGCTTTAGCTAATGAGAAAAATAGTCCGCTAGGGAGTTGGCGACTAGCATCAGAAGATGGTAGTGCTGTATCTGTTTTAGAAGGTATGAAAAACTATAAAGGTAATACACTTACGTATAGAAAAGGTGCTGACGTTACTATTGGTGAAACAACATTTGTTTATGACCTAAAGATGAACACAACCGATAAAAGCGGATTTAACGAAGCTATTGAAGTGGCAAAAAAAGCAGATGTGGTTGTTATGGTATTGGGCGAGCATGGTTTTCAATCTGGTGAAGGAAGAAGTAGAACCAACTTAGATTTACCTGGCGTACAACAAGAATTATTAGAAGCTGTTTTTGCCGTAAATAAAAATATTGTTTTAGTATTAAATAACGGAAGACCATTAACAATATCTTGGGCTGAAAAACACATCCCAACCATCGTTGAAGCGTGGCAGTTAGGTACACAAACAGGAAATGCCGTTGCTCAAGTCTTATATGGTGATTATAACCCTAGTGGTAAGCTACCAATGACATTTCCTAGAAATGTAGGACAAGTACCAATTTACTATAATTATAAAAGCACAGGAAGACCAACCCCGCTTCCAGATGCAAATATGGTTTTCTGGTCAAAATATACCGATGTAGAAAATACACCACTCTTTCCTTTTGGATACGGATTAAGTTATACGTCATTTGCCTATAAAAATTTAAGCCTAGACAAAAAGGAAATTTCTGTAAATGGAATGGTAAAAGTATCTGTTGAGGTTTCTAATACAGGTGACTATGATGGCGAAGAAGTAGTGCAATTGTATATTAGAGATTTAATAGGAAGCAGTACACGTCCAGTAAAAGAATTAAAAGGTTTTGAAAAAATAGCTTTAAAAGTAGGAGAAACAAAAACGGTAACTTTCACATTAGACAAAGAAACACTTCAGTTTTATACTCCCAATAACAAATGGGAAGTAGAACCTGGAGATTTTGACCTTTGGGTTGGAGGAGATTCTAATGCCCCATTAAAAACATCTTTTAAAGTTGTAGAGTAATAATATTTTTTTGACTAAAAAAAACAAAATAAAAATGATTGAATAAGTCATTTTTTAAATAAATATAAAAATTATATTAGAAACGTCTGATAGAGGTTGAGGTTTAACAAATTAGGTGTCAAGATTTCAAATTTCTATAGCACCCCTATAGAAAGGACAATTGGAATACTACCGAAAGAAAAACAATGAGCAATCTAAAAAATAAAGTAGCCATAATTACTGGAGGAGCAGGTGCTTTAGGAGGAACAATGGCTGTTGGACTTGCAAAACAAGGTGTTAAAGTGGCAATTTTAGGAAGAACTGAAAAAACAATTCAAATTAAAATTGCAGAAATTAAAGCTATTGGCGGTGAAGCTATGGGTTTAATAGCCGATGTTTTAAATCGAAAACAATTAGAAAATGCTTGTGATAAAGTCATGCAATTATGGGGTAAAATAGATATTCTAGTCAATGCTGCAGGAGGAAATATAAAAGGAGCTACCATTATGCCTGAAGATAGTTTTTTTGATATGAATCTAGATGATTTTGATTCCGTTACTAAACTCAATTTAAAAGGCACAGTTTTACCAACGATTGTGTTTGGTAAACAAATGGCAAAACAAGGCAAAGGGAATATAATAAATATCTCTTCTATGGCAGCTCAACAAGCTTTAACAAGAGTTGTAGGCTATTCAACATCTAAAGCATCTATTGATATTTTTACAAAATGGTTGGCGGTAGAAATGGCACAAAAACATTCTGAAAAAATTAGGGTTAACGCAATTGCACCAGGCTTTTTTATTGGAGAGCAAAATAGAAGTTTATTATTAAATGAAGACGGTTCATTAACAGCAAGAGGAAATACCATTGTTAGCAATACACCAATGAAACGCTTTGGCGAAGCCAAAGAAGTACTTAGTACTTTGTATTGGCTTTGTGATGATGATTCTAGTTTTATTACTGGCATTGTAGTTCCTATTGATGGAGGCTTTAGTGCCTTTTCTGGGGTATAAAGAATCCTTTTTGTCATTCCTGCGGAGGCAGGAATCTAGATGATTATGATTTACAAAAAACAAAACTTTTGACTTAAACATAAAACTAGAACAAATGTTTAGATGGTACGGATCAAATGACTCTGTTCTTCTTGCAGGTATTTTGTTATAATAATGTAAAAAACTATTTTAAATCCTATGCCTCAAAAGGTCCTGTTAAAACAATTTAACACCAATTTAAATATTTGATGTCGTAAAATAATAGCTGTTTTATGCGGCGTTATATGTTTAAAAAGGTATAATATATTCACATGAAAAAAACACTTACAATTATCATTTTATTAATTACGGGTTCTTTAGTAGCACAAAACATAGATCAAAAATTAGTCGAATTGGGTATTGAATTGCCAAAAATACCTGAACCTTTAGCTAATTATGTAAATGCAGTTAGAGTTGACAATACTATTTATTTATCTGGTAAAGGACCACGTAAGGCTGATGGCACATTTATTACAGGAAAAGTTGGTCAAGACATGACGATTAAAGAAGCACAACAGGCTGCCAGACTAACAGGTATAAATCAATTGGCTGCTTTAAAAGAATTTATTGGTAATTTAGATAAGGTAAAAAGAATAGTAAAAGTATTTGGTATGGTGAATTGCACCACTGATTTTAAACAACAACCAGCTGTAATTAATGGATTTTCTGATTTAATGGTCGAAGTTTTTGGTGAAAAAGGAAGGCATGCTAGAAGTGCTGTTGGTATGAGTTCGCTACCTGCAGGTATTCCCGTTGAAATTGAAATGATTGTTGAAATAGAAGAAGAATAGACACGGATAGAATATATGCAGATTATTACTATATTGAAAGCCTTAAATTTAGATTTAAAATTGAATCATAAAAATTAAACTAACTATGAGTAATTTATCAGACAAAAAAATTAATATTTATTTTATTACCATTATTATAACACTTGGCGGATTACTCTTTGGTTATGATACAGGAGTGATTAACGGTACCCAATTTTATTTTTCTAAATATTTTGAATTGACAGGTTTTTGGAAAGGTTTTGTGGTGAGTAGTGCATTAATAGCAGCTTTTTTTGGAGCACTAGTTTCAGGAGTGTTAAGTAAAAATATAGGAAGAAAGAATTCATTAATTATTTCAGCAGTATTATTTACTATTTCTGCATGGGGTTCTGGTTTACCAAGTATATTACCAGAAACAATTCCATTATTGGTGTTTTTCAGAATACTTGGTGGTATTGCCATTGGTATCGCATCAATGAATGCACCTATGTATATAGCTGAAATTGCTCCTGCAGAAAAAAGAGGAAATTTGGTAACTTTTTATCAATTGGCGATTGTTATTGGGTTTTTTGTAGTTTTCTTAGCTACGTATTTTATAGGTAATGGTTTAACAGAAGCTGAAAATATTCAATTTGGATGGAGACAAATGTTTTGGTCAGAAGTAATTCCTTCAATTCTATTTTTAGTTGGATTGTACTTTGTGCCTAAAAGCCCACGTTGGTTGATGACCAAAGGAAAAGAAGAAGAAGCTTTACATATTTTAACAAGAATTCATGGTAAAGAAACTGCAACTAAAGAAATTGGAGAAATTAGAGAATCTATTCAAAGTGAAGCTTCAAAAGATAAAGTTTCTCTTTTTGTAAAACCATTATTAGCAATAGTTATTATCGGATCAATATTATCAATACTTCAACAGTTTACAGGTATTAATGCTGTATTGTATTATGGTGCTGATATTTTTGAACAAGCTTTAGGTTTTGGTAAAGACGACATCTTAAAACAACAGGTTTTACTAGCAACAGTTAATCTCGTATTTACATTTGTGGCGATGTTTACGGTAGATAAATTAGGGAGAAAACCACTCCTAACTATTGGTGGTTTCGGAATGCTAATCGGATTTTTAATGATGGGATTCACTTTGTATTTTAGTGAATATTCTGATACTGTAATGAGAATGGTAGATGGAGTACAGACAAAGGTGCCTGCATTATCACAATCAGAAGGTGTGATAAGTTTAATTGGTGTACTCATTTTCATTGCTTCTTTTGCCATGTCAATGGGCCCAGTAGTTTGGGTGATTCTATCTGAAATTTTCCCCAATAGAGTACGTAGTATTGCCATGTCAATTGCAGTTGCTGCCCAATGGCTAGCTAATTATGTGGTTTCATTTTCATTCCCATTAGTAGTTGAAAGTAATGCAAATAAATTACAAATCCTCGGAGGTACTTGGAACAACTCTCTACCTTATTTTATATTTTCTGCTTTTATTTTCATTCTGATTATTTTTGTTTGGAAATTTATTCCAGAAACAAAAGGGAAAACTTTAGAAGAGATGGAAACATTGTTTGAAAAATAAAAAAGAGTCAGTTCGAGTGATTTTAGACAGAAAAATAGTATCGAGAACAATTAAAATAAATATAAAATGAGTAAAAATTATAAAGTAAGATACGCTTCTAGTCCTAATGAAGTGAAATATATGGACACTAAGGAATTAAGAAAAGAGTTCTTAATTAAAAAAGTAATGCATACAGATACTATCAAATGGGTGTATTCTCATTATGATAGGTATATGACTGGTGGAGTTGTTCCTGTAAAAAAAGAAGTTATTTTGAAAACAATTGATCCGCTAAAAGCAGATTATTTTTTAGAAAGAAGAGAATTAGGAATTATTAATGTGGGTCAGACAGGAACGGTATCTGTAGATGGAAAAAAATACCAGTTGGAGTATAAAGAGGCTTTGTATGTTGGTAGAGGAGCTAAAGAAGTTGTGTTTTCAAGTACTTCAGAAAAAACACCAGCTCGTTTTTATTTAAACTCTACTCCTGCTCATAAAATTTTTCCTACAAAAAAAGTAAGTCAAGCAGATGCTGAAATTGTAGAATTAGGAGCCGTAGAAACAGCAAATGCACGTACCATTAGAAAGTTAATCGTAAATAGCATTGTAGAGACTTGTCAATTACAAATGGGAATGACAGAGCTTAAAGTAGGTTCTGTATGGAATACTATGCCCGCTCATAGTCATGATAGAAGAATGGAAGTTTATTTCTATTTTGAAGTTCCTGAAGAACAAGCAGTATCTCATTTTATGGGAAAACCTAAAGAAACACGCCATATTTGGATGACCAATGAACAAGCGGTGATTTCACCACCTTGGTCTATCCATGCAGGTTCTGGAACAAGCAACTATGTGTTTATTTGGGGAATGGCAGGAGAGAATTTAGATTATGGTGATATGGATCACTGCAAAATAACGGAATTAAAATAATTAAAAACCAACTGTCTAAAAGTCCTTCCCTTTGGGAAGGATTTAGGATGGGAATATTTGAAATGAAACTATTCAACTTAACAGGTAAAACAGCCTTAATAACCGGAGGAACTCACGGACTCGGTATGGCTATGGCTAAAGGACTCGGTGAAGCAGGAGCTACATTAGTCATCAACGGAAATTCTTCACAAGAAAAATTAGATAAAGCGATTGCACAATACAAATCGTGGGGTCTAAATGCTTTTGGCTATAAATTTAATGTAACCGAAGAACAAGATGTTATCAAAGCAATTGCAACTATCGAAAAGGAAGTAGGTGTAATTGACATCTTAGTTAACAATGCAGGAATCATCAAGAGAACACCATTAGAAGACATGGAAGTTGCCGATTTTGAACAAGTTCTCAAGGTAGATTTGGTGAGCCCGTTTATCATGGCAAAACACGTGATTAAAGGTATGATGGCACGTAAAAAAGGAAAAATTATCAATATCTGTTCTATGATGAGTGAATTGGGTAGAAATACGGTTGGTGCTTATGCAGCGGCAAAAGGCGGACTCAAAATGTTAACTAGAAATATGGCAACAGAATGGGCAAAACACAATGTACAAATCAATGGTATTGGCCCTGGTTATTTTGCAACAGAACAAACAAAACCCATTAGAATTGACGGACATCCATTTAATGATTTTATAGTCGGTAGAACACCAGCAGGCCGTTGGGGAGATCCTGAAGATTTAGCTGGAACTGCAGTGTTTTTAGCATCAGAAGCGAGTAAATTTATCAATGGTCAAATCATTTATGTGGATGGTGGTATTTTAGCGACTATCGGTAAACCAGCTAATGAAGATTAATAGTCGTCTGTAAAAATTAGGAACTTATTAAGTAAGGTCAGTCACAATAATTTTTGATGTCATTCAGAGTGAAATGAGAAATGAATGAAGTGAAGAATCTCAAATAAAAGAATCTAAAAAAAATATGATCAAACTAAATTTACTTATTTTGTTAAGCGTTGTAGTTTTATCCTGCAATACTTCAACTAAAACAATCACAGTTACAAATAACTTAGCTATAGACCGATCTTTTGAAACCGTTGAAATATCAAAATCTGATCTAAAATTACAAGAAGCTGATAGCTTGTATGAATATGTGATTGAAGCTGAAAACGGAAGCCAACCCATAGCACAATACGAAGACACTAATGGTGATGGCTCGGTAGATATAATACTATTTCAACCAAAAGTATTGGCAAAATCTAGTACTACATATACTATTATACATATACCAAATGCTGAGTTGCCTGCAAGAGAAGAAATTTGCTATTCACGTTTTGTGCCTGAACGTACAGATGATTATACTTGGGAAAATGATAAAGTTGCCTTTAGAGTATTTGGTCCAGTAGCTCAAAAAATGTTTGAAGATAAGGTTGAAGGAGGTACACTTTCTAGTGGTGTAGATTGTTGGTTAAAACGTGTAGAATATCCTATAATAAATAAATGGTATAAAAAGCATACTGATGGAACAGGGTCTTACCATGAAGATACTGGAGAAGGTTTAGATAATTTTCATGTAGGTACAAGTAGAGGATGTGGTGGTATTGCCATTAAAAAAGATAGCACTTATTACATTTCAAAAAATTTCACCAAGTATAAAACCTTGACCACAGGGCCAATTCGCACAAGTTTTTATATAGAATATGCAGATTGGGATGCTGCAGGAAATACCATTAAAGAAAGTAGAATGGTATCATTAGATAGAGGACAAAACCTTTCAAAATTTGAAATTTCATTGATAGGATCAACACACTTTTCTGTAGGATTAACCTTGCATGATAAAAAAGGTGAAATTATAGTTAATAAAGATAAAGGGTGGATTAGCTATTGGGAAGCTCATGACGGATCAGCACTAGGCACAGCAATTGTTACACAACCAGAATCAATACTTGCTACTGAAAAATATGAGACCGATAAAAAAGACTTAAGTAATGTCTTTATGCAAGTAAAATTAGAAAATAATAAGGCAATCTATTACACAGGTTTTGGTTGGAAAAAAAGCAAGCAATTTGACAGCCAAGAAGCTTGGCAACAATACCTAAATGAATTTTCTGAAAAATTAAAATCGCCATTAAAGGTGTCAATAAAGTAATGAATTATAAAACTACTTTTCTTTTATTCCTTTTTATAGGATTATTTTCCTGTAAAGAGCTTTCAGAAAATAAGGTCATGTATTTGGCACATACCTTACCACAAACACATCCTGTTCACAAAGGTATTTTAGAATTTCAAAAGGCTTTAGATGAAAAATCAGGAGGGAAATTAAAAGTTAAGATTTATCCTGACGGACAACTAGGTTCAGAAAGGGAAGTCTTAGAGTTATTACAAATAGGCAGTGTAGCAGTGACCAAAGTTAGTGCGGCAACGCTTTCCAATTTTGTACCTGAATACAACGTGTTGGGTATTCCGTATTTGTTTCGTGATAAAACACATTATTTTGATGTTTTAGAAGGTAAGGTTGGTAAATCAATTTTAGAAAAAGGAAGTAAGTACTGGCTTAGAGGCTTATGTTATTACGATGCTGGTAGTAGAAGCTTTTACACAAAAAATAAAGCCATCAGAACGCCAGAAGATTTAAAAGGACTCAAAATACGTGTAATGAACAATCAGATGGCAATCAACATGGTAAATGCCTTAGGAGGCTCTGCTACGCCTATGGCTTATGGTGAATTATATACTGCTATTCAACAAGGAGTGGTTGACGGAGCTGAAAACAATCCTCCATCATTTGTGTCTTCCAATCATTTTGAAGTGAGTAAATATTATACCATAGACCAACATTCATCCATACCAGATGTGCTAATTATTGGCACTAAATATTGGGAAACATTATCTGAGCAAGAGCAACAATGGATACAAGAAGCAGCAGATGAATCTGCACAAGCTGAGAAGAAATTTTGGGCCGCTTCAGTTTCAGTATCAATGAAAAAAGCAAAAGAATCAGGAGTCGAAATTATCATACCCAAAAAATCATTATTTGCTGATAAAACAGCTTCTGTATTAGAAGAGTTTAAAAAGAACAATCCATCTATGGAAGCATTGGTAAATCAAATTCAAGCACAGTAATTATGGAGAGGGCTGAAACTATTTTCAATAAAATAAACCGAAGTATTGAAGTGCTATTGGTCATTATTTTTGCCTTATTGGTTTTAGATGTATTGTGGCAAGTTTTTTCTAGATATGTGCTAAGTACATCCTTTTCTTTTACTGAAGAGTTTGCACGTTTTGCACTCATTTGGTTGTCCATTTTAGGAGCTGCCTATCTCAATGCCAAAAGAGAGCATTTGTCAATGGATTTTTTATACAATAAATTATCGAATAAGAACAAGAAAAAAGTAGCCATCCTTATAGAAGTTTTTATTTTTCTATTTGCTTTAATTGTTATGGTTATTGGCGGATTTAACCTAGTATATACCACCTTACATTTAGAGCAGCTATCAGGCACATTACGTGTTCCTTTAGGGTATATATATGCTATTTTACCATTTAGTGGATTACTAATCATGTATTTTTCTGTGTATCATATTTCAAACATTGTAAAACATAACAATCAAAATATAACGAACATTTAAAAGCCCTTCTCTTTGGGATGGGATTAAACATAAATTATGAGTATTGAAGTCATCAGCATATTAGTTTTATTTGGTAGTTTTTTTATTCTATTACTATTAAAAGTGCCTGTTGCTTATAGTATTGGTATTTCTACTACTATTAGTTTATTGTTGAATATTGATAGAATGCCAGGGTTGACCACTATTGCTCAAAGAATGTTGACGGGTATTGACAGTTTTGCTTTGTTGGCAATTCCATTTTTTGTTCTTGCTGGTGAAGTGATGAAACAAGGGGGTATTGCAAATAGGCTTATTAATTTTGCAAAATCTTTGGTGGCAAGTCTTCCTGGAGGTTTGGCCTATGTAAATGTATTGGCAGCTATGTTATTTGGTGCTATTTCAGGGTC
>JAMONB010000166.1 GCA_027066745.1 Flavobacteriaceae bacterium | reverse complement strand
TTATCAATACATCAAGACCCAAAGTTCATTATAAAGTAGGGAGCTTTATGCAAAAATTTTCAATCGTATTAAAAAAAATATTGCCAGATACAATTTATGAAAAGTTATTAATGAATCATTATAAATTATAGTCTTTTGTTAATACAGTGTATAATGTAACATCTTTATATTTAGTTGATTAAAGGGTTTTAATGGGTTCGGAAACTGATTTAGATAATATTTGGGACTATGGTATATATTGATATATAAAAAATAAAGCAAGGTAGTTTCCACGAGAGTTTTAATACAAGTTTAAAATATTACGGATGTTAGTTTTTAGTAAATAGTATATCAATATTGAATGAACAAGATTTACTCAACTATTGTATCATGAAAATAGTCCTAAGGTTAGAATATCGATTACAATGATTAATGATTTTTTTAATAATCACAAAAGTGAATTTGCAAAAGCTACTTTGTTAGGTTATTTCTCCATTAGGAACATGTATATTAGATGAGATTTCAACGGAAGTATATAAACATAGAACAGGTCATTAGCGCTGTTTTTGTTTTGGTTCTTCTAGAGATGTTAAAACTTCTTCAAGTAATAAGCCTAATGTATGAAAAGTATTTGTTTTTTAAGTGTTTTGATATCTGAATTTGAGATATAATCTGTAATTATCCAATTTTTGAAGATAATTTCAATTGCTTTAGAGTTATTATAAATAAAAAGTTAAATTTTAAGTTCACTTTATTTTTGTTATTTTTGTTAAAATTGTTATCAAACAAAAGCTATGAAAAAATTACTACTAATTTTACTAAGTTATCTATTACTCTTTTTAGTATTTATCACCTGCTCAAAGGATGACTCGCCTACAGAAGAGAAACTTACGTTAATTACTGAGGTAAGTCCATTGGAAGGGGGAGTGATTACGCTCTCTTCAGAGACATATATATTGGGTCAATCTATTACTTTTACTGCAACACCTTCTGTGAACTACAAGTTTGAAAATTGGTCAGGAGGGATAACAGGAATTGCTAACCCAATAACAGTTACTATAAATAGTAATAAAACAGTGAATGCTAATTTTGTAAAAGCTGATACAGATGAAGATGGCGTAATGGATGTAGATGATACTTGTGCTAATACACCAAATGGAGAAACTGTGGATGCCAATGGTTGTTCTTCTTCACAAACTGATACAGATGGAGATGGCGTAATGGATGTAGATGATACTTGTGATAATACACCAAGTGGAGAAACTGCGGATGCCAATGGGTGTTCTTTTTCACAAACAGGTGTAGGTGAAATATCATTCAGTATAATTTATAAAACCGGTAGCCGTTTCACAGAAAGAACTACAATGCAAGCTGTTGAGTTTAATGGAAAATTATGGGTAATTGGGGGGTTTGCGACCACCGGTGGAACTCAAAATGATATTTGGTCTAGTTCTGATGGAGTGAATTGGACAGAAGAAGTTGTCGGGGAACATTTTACTGAGCGAATGTGGCATCAAGTAATTGTATTTGATAATAAATTATGGATAATTGGCGGGGCTGCTTACAATGGACGTGAAAATGACATTTGGTCTAGTTCTGATGGAGTAAATTGGGTTGAACAAAATGTAATAGGAAATTATTTTACTCCACGTAGACAACACCAAGTGATAGAATTTAATGGTAAAATGTGGGTAATTGGAGGAGATGACGGAAATTATCTAAATGATATTTGGTCTAGTCCTGATGGGGTGAATTGGATAGAAGAAGTTGTTGGAGAACATTTTTCTCCTAGAATTGACTGTCAGGTATTAGTGTTTGATAACAAAATGTGGGTAATTGGAGGATATGATGGAAATATCCTCAATGATATTTGGTCTAGTTCTGATGGAGTGAATTGGACAGAAAAAGTTGTTGGGGAACATTTTACTGAACGATATGGACATGAAGCTATTGTGTACAATAATAAAATATGGGTTATAGCGGGTAACAATGGAAATTACCTTAATGATGTTTGGACTAGTACAGATGGCCGAACTTGGATTCATGAAACGATTATAGGTACACATTTCTCTGAGAGGGCGTATCATGAAATGGTAGAATTTCAAGGTAATTTATTTATAATAGGTGGTCGGAATACGATTGGGTCAATTGCGAATCGATTAAATGATATTTGGGTATTGGATTAATATAGCACTAATAAAGTAATTACGATATAAAAAAAATTAATTAAATCTCAACAAAAACAGTTGAGTTATTTGAAATTTTTTTGAGTAATGCTTTAAAATTAATCCACATAATAGAGAATGGGACAGATATTCTGTCTTAAATGTTGATGTCATAATAGTCTTTATTAGTAGAGGTTTATATAGTTTTATAAACTTAATAATTAGAACATTTGGATTGGATGATTGAAAGTGACTTAATAATTATACAAAAGTACTTGTAAAATAGGAAGTAAATGGTGAAATGGTGTCCATAAACTGAGTGATGTCAGTGTTTATAGTTTGTTACAAGTTTTATGTATAAATTATAATCAATTAAGTACTTTTGTAACGAATAAATAATTCAATATAAACTAATAAAATTTAAAGAATGAAATTTTTTATTGA
>JAMONB010000165.1 GCA_027066745.1 Flavobacteriaceae bacterium | reverse complement strand
TGAAAACAGTAATATTAACAAGAGTTTTTTATTAAAAAATCAAGTTTAATAGAGTCATTAGCACTTAGAAAATTTCATTAAATACAAAAACATGAAAAGAAATACCTTAATGTTAGTAGTTTTTATATTACTTTTTAACTCCTGTAAATCAACCATTTCGTTGGTAAAACAAGATCAAAAAATTATTATTTTAAATATTAATCAAAAAGCCCCAATTGATTCAGAAATTCTAAAAAAGGTGAAATTGAGTTATGGTTTACTTTATAGAAACTGTGATTATAATTCAATCATTAATAAATTAAAATCTGAAGCAAAAAGAATAGGCGGAAATATGATTAAAATTACTGAATCTAAACCTTTAGAAAATATATTGGTATTCGATGAAAGTTGCTATAAAATAAAAGCAGACATTTTAAAGGTTAAAGATTTAAGTAAATATAAGTTGATGAACTATAAAGGTGAACAGTCTAAGAATAATTTTGCCTTATTATGTATATATAGACATATTAGTAGAAGCGGTTCTTTATTGCAATATAACCTGTTTTTAGGAGATTCTTTGATTGCAGGAGTAAAGAGTAACTTTAAAAAAAGTATTAAAATTAATAGAGAAGGTTTCTATAAATTAAGAACAGAAAAAGATTCTATTGGAATCCCAATCAACATCTCCTTGGGAAAGAATTATTATATAAAATGTAGCCTTAAAGGAAAATTAGTAGGTAGTGCAAAATTAAGTATAAAATTAATGAATGAAGATAAAGGGAAAATGGAATTTGATTCTTTTATTGCAAAAAACAATTGATTTTAAACCCTCTTATTCTATGATTAATTATTTTACTAATAAATTTTAAGCTACAAATTTAAAAGTATTTACATAAGGAGTTCTTCGTTTTACTACTGTAAGAACTCTGGTAATTAATTTGTTTCGTTAAATTAACAATCATTTTCTGTTAAACATCAAAATGATTTGATAATCTTTCTTTTTATAGGTTCCACTCTGTTTTTCAAAGTAGCTATAAAACCAGCTCTTTGTTTAATTAATTTATCTGGTAACTGTGTAGTCTTCCCTAAATTCAAACATCGACATGTTTTTTTTATATTGATTATGATATAAAATATACTTATATTTGCATCGTTATAAAAAGAGAAAAAGAAAGAATTATAATGCCAATACCCAAACCTAAAAACTGGTATGCTATATATACGCGTGCTAAAGCCGAAAAGAAAGTGTATGAACAATTAAATTGTTCAGGCTATGAAGCATACTTACCTCTAATTACAACAGTAAGACAATGGAGTGACAGAAAAAAGAAAATTAAAACTCCGTTAATTTCATCCTATGTATTTATAAAAATTGAAGAAGCCAAATTAAATCATGTTTTATCGGTTTATGGTGCTGTAAGAATCTTAAAGTATTTAGGAAAAAATGCTATTGTAAAAGATCAAGAAATAGAAGATTTAAGGTTGTTATTGAATAATGAGATTAATATTCATTTAGCAGAAAAATGTAATTTGTTGAACGGAGATGAAGTTGAAGTTATAAAAGGCCCTTTGACAGGTTTAAAGGCTCACTTTATAAAAGAAAAGAACAAACATAAAGTATTCATAAAAATTAAAGCATTGAATAGTTATTTCGGAGCTGAAATACCTATGAGTTTTGTAAAGAAACTGAATAAAAGCTAAATACTGTTTTGAGTAAGAGAAAAAAATAAAAAATAAATATGAAAAATTTTGCACTAATAGGAGCAGCTGGTTATATTGCTCCAAGACATTTAAAAGCAATAAAGGATACCAATAATAATCTGATTGCTGCATTAGATAAATTTGATTCAGTAGGTATCATGGATAGTTATTTTCCGAATGCAGATTTCTTTGTAGAGTTTGAACGTTTTGATCGCCATATAGAAAAGTTAAAAAGAGAAAAAAACATACATTTAGATTATGTTAGTATATGTACGCCAAATTATTTACATGATGCACATATACGTACAGCACTAAGAAGAGATGCACACGCCATATGTGAAAAACCTTTGGTGTTAAATCCGTGGAATATTGATGCCTTGGCTGATGTAGAGAAGAGTACAGGTAAAAATGTGTATACCATCTTACAATTAAGATTACATCAAAGTATTATAGATCTTAAAAAGAAAGTAGAAAATGGATCTAAAGATAAGATCTATGATGTAGATTTAACTTATTTAACCTCACGTGGGCACTGGTATTATACTTCATGGAAAGGAGATGTCTCTAAATCTGGAGGAATAGCTTCTAATATTGGAGTACACTTTTACGATATGTTATCTTGGATTTTTGGAGATGTCAAACAAAATATAGTGCATTTACATACACATGATAGGGCTTCAGGCTATTTAGAATTTGAAAGAGCTAGAGTTAGATGGTTTTTATCAATTGATTATAATGTTATTCCACAAGAGGTTAAAGATAAAGGGCAAAGAACTTATCGTTCTATTAAAATCGATGGAGATGAAATAGAGTTTAGTGGAGGCTTTACAGAATTACATACAAAGAGTTATAATGATATTTTAAAAGGTAACGGGTTTGGTTTGCTAGACGCTAGACAATCTATTGAGATTGTTCAAT
>JAMONB010000164.1 GCA_027066745.1 Flavobacteriaceae bacterium | reverse complement strand
AACAGAAACATAAGTGCCTTTGGTTTCCCAATGTGCAGAGATAACCATTATGGCATTGGGTTTTTCAATTTCTTTACTTATTTCACCCAAACGTCTTGTGAAGTTATTATCTAAAATTGCATTTATAGGATGACCATGTGCCAAAAACAATGCTGGCATCAAAGGTGTTTTATCAAAATTTTCTGTTAGATTTTTTAAGGCATTTAGTTTTATAAGTGGTAATACTAGTGATGTTAATCCTGCGATTTTTAAAAACTCTTTTCTTTCCATTTTAACCTTTTTAAATTCAGTCTATCGTATTTAAATCGATAGACTGAATATTTATAAATTATTTTGTTACTGTAGTATTTATGGTAAAACCGATGTCACTTGCTATTAAATAATCTACAGGTACTCCAGCTGTACCTTCAGTATTATATGATAAGCCCCAATCGGTTCTGTTTACAGAAAAATCTTCTGAACTTATCGATACTTCATTTTCAGAGACATTTACATTTGCATTAAAAGTGATGCTTTTTGTGACATTTAAAATTGTTAAATTTCCTGTTAGTTTAGCATTGTATTGACCTGTAGTGTTTTGCAATCCTGTTAATTCAAATTTTGAAGTAGGATATTTTTCGATATTAAAAAAATCAGCGGATTGTAAATGACCTGTTAATTTTTTAATTTCTTCAGCTCCTTCAGGAAAATTTTCAACGGTTAGTGACGCCATATTTATGGTAACTGTAGCATTGGTCAGTTCGCCATTATTTACTAAAAAATCAGCTTCTTTTAAATAGATTTTCCCAAATCTTTTTTGCATTCCTCCTAAATGTGATGCTCTCCAGTCTAGATTACTTGTGCTTTTTACAGTTTGATAAATTTGTGTTTTGTTGTTCTTAACAAGTTCTACTTTTTCGGCATTTTTTGTTTCTGCCTTTTTACCATTATTGTTACAAGATGTTAATAATGTACCAACTGCTATGATTACTATAATTACTTTTTTCATTTTTATTTGTTTTTAAATGATTAATAAATTTGTTTTATACTGCAAAGATGGGTTGCATTAAAGTGCCTTGCATTCACCTAGGTTAACTAATGTTTATTTGGTTAAAATTTTCCAACCTGCTAACCAATTATAATCGTATTTCATTGAAAGACCAATAAGCATAACCATCATACTTTCTAAGGTTCTGCTTTTTGAAAGATTACCAACTACTAAAGGGTTAAATCCGCTTGTTTTAATTAATTCTTCAACTTGTTTAACTGCGTTCTTATCATCACCTGCAATAAAACTATCGATGGTTTGGTTGTGCAAAACTTGATTTTGAAAATCGGCTGCAAACGTGGTATTAAATGCTTTTACTATTTTTGCATTTGGCAACAAGGCTGCTAATTCTTCTGCCGCACTTGTTGTTGGCTCGGTTAATAAACCATCATAAGTTTCATTTAAAGGGTTTGCAATACTTACTATAATTTTATCTGTACTTACCTCTTTAATTTCATTGGCTAATTGTTCTTGATTTTGATACCAAATTGCTGGTATAATAATATCCGATTTCTGTACTGCTTCTTTATTATTAAGTGTGTAAGAAATGTCTTGATTGTTTGAACTGTTTTTTAACGCTGTAGTAAATTCTGCTAATTTCTGTTCGTTATTTCCTGCAAGAATTAATTGATAATTACCGTTGGCTAAGTTTCTTGAAATATTACTTCCCATATTTCCATTTGCTCCAATGATTGTGATTGTTTTTTTCATGATATCTTATTTTAATGATTAATAAATTATTTACACTGCAAAGGTGCAATGCCTTGTAGCGTTACACATTCACCTAGGTTAACTAATTAAAAAAGGCAAAGAAAAAGAGCCAAATCTTACGAAATGGCTCTTGTATGAGTTAGTACTTATAATAAATGATTATTTATCGTAAAGATTTTTTCTAATTCTACTTAATGATTGTGGTTTAATACCTAAATAAGATGCTATATAAAGTTGTGGTACACTTTGTATTATTTTAGGGTGTGTTTTAATTAATTTTAAATAACGTTCTTCGGCTGAATTTCCATAAATTCTTGAAATACGTCTTTGTGAACTAACATAGGCATTCTGAATTAGTAATCTAAAAAATCGTTCAAATGCAGGAATGGTATTGCATGCTTTTTCAAAATTTTCTTTACTTAATAAGATGATTTCTGAGGTTTCTATAGCCTGTACATTAAATAAAGAGGGTTCATTTGTTAAAAAACTAAATAAATCTGAAATCCAATGGTTTTCTAAAGCAATTTGCATTACATGTTTATCGCCTTTATTATTAATTGTATATGAGTATAAAACACCCGTATTTATAAATGCAATATATTTTGCAGTACTGCCTTCATTTATAAAAAACTCATTCTTCTTTACTGTAATAGTTTTGGTTAGTGATAAAAATTCCTTAAAATCTTCTTCAGATATTTTGACTTTATTGTTGATGTTTTTATATAGTTGGTCTGTCATTTTTATACCGTTTGCTAATGGTTTTAAAGGTAATAAAAATAGTTCTAATGATTTAACACCTATGACACCTGCCAATCAGATAGGTAGAGGTGAAGCGATTTTTTTGAGAAAGAGAAGAGGTTA
>JAMONB010000163.1 GCA_027066745.1 Flavobacteriaceae bacterium | reverse complement strand
GATGGACAATTTTAACAGCTGACGGTCAGCCTTCTGCTCATTTTGAACATGATGTAGCCATTGTTAACGGAAAACCAGAACTGCTTTCTACATTTAAATATATCTATGATGCCTTAGGGATTGAGAGTGATGAAGAGGATGAGTTCAGACAATAGACACTAATTTTCACGAAATATTATATGGGAGAATTAATATATAAAAATAAATCTTATCAGATAATTGGAGCCTGTATGGAAACTCATAAGGAACTTGGCAAAGGATTCAGTGAAATTATTTATGGAGACTCTTTAGAAATTGAATTTAAGAAAAATAACATTACATATTCTAGAGAAAAACGATTCAGTTTTAAGTACAAGGGTGAAACTTTACCCCATTACTATATCACCGATTTTATAAATGATAACAAAATAACTCCAGAAATAAAAACTATTGAAAGCTTGACCAGTAGCCACTTTAAACAAACCTTAAATTATTTAGCAGCTTCTAAAATAGAACTTGGGTTACTTGTTAATTTTGGTGAAGATAGTTTAACCTATAAAAGAATTGTTTTATAAAATAATTCGTGAAAATTCGTGAAATTCGTGTCTCTATTTAAATACATACTAAACACTATTCCCCGTCCTTTTTTAATAAAAGTCAGTTATTGGGTACGTCCATTATTTGCTTTATTCCTTAAAGGATCAAAATATACTGACCCGATTGACGGTAAAAGCTTTCGTAAGTTTTTACCTTATGGATATGGCACACAACGCCCAAATGTACTTTCACCAAGTACGTTGTCATTAGAACGTCACCGTTTATTATGGCTGTACCTACAAAACGAAACTAACTTTTTTAAACCTCAGCAACCAAAATTAAAGGTACTACACATGGCACCAGAACAATGTTTTTTAGCTCGTTTTAGAAAGTTAAAACATATTGACTTAATAACAGCCGATCTCTACTCACCTATTGTTGATGTTAAAGCTGATATTCTAGACTTACCTTTTGAAGACAACAGTTTTGATATCATTTTCTGTAACCATGTTTTAGAACATATAGAAGATGATAAAAAGGCAATGCAAGAACTATACAGAGTATTAAAAGTAGGTGGCTTTGGTATCTTTCAAATTCCACAAGACTATTCAAGAGCTATTACCTATGAAGATTTTAGCATTACTTTACCTGAAGAACGTGCCAAGCATTTTGGACAATACGATCACGTTCGAGTTTATGGTAGTGATTATTTTGAGCGATTAAGAACTGTAGGTTTTAAAGTAAATGAAGTAAACTATGCTAAAAAACTCTCAGAAAAAGAAATGGACACCTACCGCTTAATGAAAGGAGAAATTTTACCTGTGTGTTATAAGTAGCCTCACAACTCCTTCAAATCATCAGCTATTACCCAACCCATTTTACCATCAGCTATTTTAATTTTTTTCCAATTATCTAAGCTTTCTAATATCTTGACTTTAGTTCCTTCGTGTAATTCAAAACTCACTTCACTTGCCATGGTTGGTGCGGTTTTTACTTCTATTTTTTGGATAAATACAATAGCTTCTTTATTTGATGCTGTATATTTATAATTTTGATAGGTAATGACAATAGTCAATAAGACCAAAAGTGCACTTACAAAACTGGTTATAAAATACAAACGCTTATGACTAGAACTGTAAGAAAAATGATACAATAAAAATAATAATGCAAACAGAAATGCAAAACTTACAGCCAACCAAGCCCAAGTATTATAGGTCAATTTTAAAATAAAACCTTGATTAAATTTTTGAAATATTGTTTTGGGTAATGGTTCTATATTGTCTAAAGTCATTCGTTTTGCAAAAGCTAAATTAAATTGTGCATCACTATGACTAGGGTTTTGTAACAACACCTTTTCGTAATAATAAATTGCAGGTGCTATTTTATTCAGTTTATAATATGTATTTGCCATATTATACCATAAATCAACAGAAGATATATTATGCTTTTCTAATTCTTTATAAGCAGTTAAAGCTTCACTATATTTTTCATTCTGATATAGTTTATTTGCTTGAGCAAATAAACTGTCAGCTTGAGCAAACAAATTGTTAGAAAAAATTAAAAGTGCTATTATTATTGTTCTTTTCATGTTTAATATATTCCTGTTCTTTATGCTTCGAAATAGAATAACATATAATTTATTTATTAAAGTTGTTTATCAATTTTTGCAATGACCTTTCTGGCAGTTTCATATTCTTCTTGCATCATCACATTGCTAGATGGTGTATATCTAGCATAATCACAATCATCTAACACCTTTACAAACTCATCAATAGAATTTCTATCAACCAATCGTTCTTGCAATAATTCACTTATTTTTTCTTTGCTAATATCAGTGGTTTCGACATGCAATTGTGCTTTTAAATAATTATGTAATGCTTTTTCTAAAGCAATATAAAATGCCTCTTTTTTACCAATCTGTTTCTTGGCTTCAGATAAATATTTTTTTGCCAACTTATCAGCCATTCTTCTTTTATTACCAATAACATCACTATCTCTTTGTTGTTTTTTCCTTCCAATAAAAATCCCAAAAGGTATGGCAAGCAAAGGCAAAACTAATAAAGCATAAAACAACGATGATTTGTAAAAATCTTTAGTATTTGTTTTAGATTTTAAATTTGCTTTTAAACTTATAAATCGAATATCTTTAGCATTGGCCAATACATCCTTTTTAATCACTGAATTTACACCATCAACTTCTGTGGGAATATTACCTTGCGGAACATCAATAATAATTTCATCAGACATAATAGTCTTATAAGCATTCTCTTTTAAACTAAAAAATGAAAATGTTACTGATGGTATTTTATATTTTCCTCTAAATTGTGGTACAATGGTATAAATATCTGAAGTGTTTCCAGAAAACCCATTTATAGTTGTTTTAATATTTTCTTTATGTTCTGGCTCATATTTTTCTAATCCATTTGGAGCCTCAAAATCAGGTAAGTCTATCATTTTTAAATTACCCATACCAGTAACTTCAACTTTAATTTGAGTAGCTTCATTTGCTTTTAACTTCGTTTTGTTCGTGGTAATTTTAAAATCAAAATCACCCACGGCTCCAGAAAAATCATCTGGTTTATTATTTATAGGTAATGGTTTAACTTCAACTGTTCTACTCCCTGCTGATGCTGTATATGATATACTTCTTTTTATTAATCTTCCAAGTATATCTCTTCTTACTGATGGTACTGCCGCTCCAATTTCCATTTCAAGTGGAGTTATAATCAGCTTTCCTGATTTTTGCGGAGTTAAAATCACCTTTTTAACAATTGCATAACGATGGTGCTTCCCTTGAAAACTACCATCTTTAGGCAGTGCTTTTTTTATAGCAACTTCTTGATGTAAAAAACCATTAAATATAGGTGTCTTTGAAGGTTGGAAATTTCTAACTTCTACCTTGGTAACGTCAACAAAAATCTTATAAATAACCGAAATAGATTCACCAACATAAGGATTAGGATTAGACAACTCTGCAATTAAATGAATATTTTGTGAAGCAATATATTGGGGATCATTGGGGTCTTTTGGTATTTCTATAGCTTTGGTTACTGTAATTTTAACAGGGCTTGTTTTAAGGGTAAAGCCCTCGTACTCCATACTTGCTGAAGAAATTGTTAGTTGACCTTTTCTTTTTGGTTCAATGATAAAAGTATAAGTCATTTTAAAAAACTTCTGACCATTGAAATTTGCTGAGCTTACTGCTGGCATAGGCCCAGCCAATACTTTAAAGTCTTTAAAATTTGGAGATTTAAAGTTATCGCCACCTTGTTTATTAATTGTGAATGAAACTTGTAAACGTTCATTTAAACCCATTCTAGTTTTACTTACTGAGGTTTTAAACGATACGTCTTGAGCCAACAAAGGCTGACTCACCAATAACAATATCAATACTATTTTAATGTTTTTAAACATTTAATTAATCTTCTATGTTTTTTAATTTAAATCTTTTATTCTTATTCAAAAGGAAAAATTTCTGTCTCCTGTCTCCTGTCTCCTGTCTCCTGTCTCCTGTCTCCTGTCTCCTGTCTCCTAAATAAAACCTACCAATCCTTTTCTTGTTTTACCTTCTTGCCTTGTGCTTTTTTAGCATTAATTTTCTTTCTGGTTTTATCTTCTTCTTTATTCATCGCTTCTAGCAATTGCTTTACTTGTTGTGGTGTCATTTGACCAGGCTTAGGTTTTGGTGGTTGATTGTCTTTGTTTTTATCACCTTTATCATCCTTTTTATCCTTATTCTGATCTTTATTTTTGTCCTTATTATCGTCTTTTTTATTTTTACCCTTGTCTTTGTCCTTTTCTTTATCGTCTTTTTTCTTATCCTTATTTTCTTTATCTTTATCTTCGTTTTTATTATTTTTCTTTTTATCCTTATCTTTTTTGTCCTTATTATCTTCTTTTTGACTTTCTTCCTTCTTTAATAATTTTTGAGCTAAGGCTAAATTGTAACGCGTTTCATCATCTTTAGAGCTATTTCGCAAGGCATTTTTATACGCTTTAACTGCTTCTGCATATTTTTTTTCCTTCATCATAATATTGCCAATATTATGAAAAGATTCTGCTTTTGTCAACTTGTTTTCTGTTGTTTTAGTAACCAATTCGTACATAGGTAAAGCCTCTTTATACCTATCTTGTTGATAAATAGCATTTCCTAAATTATAACTAGCTTTTTCATAATTAGGATTTTTCTCTATAGCTTTTTTATAATTAGCTTCAGCCTCAGTATATTTTTGCTGATTGTATAATTCATTCCCTGAACGGATAAGTTGTTTCTCATCTAGCTCTGCTTTTGAGGTTTTGTTTTTAGCTTTAGTTTGAGAAAAACCTATCAACACAAAAAACAAAAATAGAATGGTTAAAATCGGCTTCATATTATTTTTCTTTTTGTTCATTAAACAAGTTTAATTTCTGAATCCATTTTGTTTTTTTGTTAAACATCAAAGCGTCTAACAGTAAAAACAAAATCCCTAGAGCTATAAACCATTGAAATTGATCTTTAAAATCAGCAAATTGCTTGGTTTCAAATTCTTTTTTATCAGCCTTAAGTAATACGTCGTTTATATAATCTACAGCTTTGGTGGTACTATTACCATTAATATATTTACCATTGCCATCAGTAGCAATTTTTTGCAAGGTTTTATCATTTAATTGTGTAACAACAACCTCTCCTTCTCTATCTTTTTTATATCCGATAAGTTGCCCTTTATGCTTGATAGGAATCGGACTCCCTTTTGTTGTACCAACACCTACTGTATATATTTTAATTCCTTCTTTAGTGGCTTCATTTGCAATATAACTAACATTTTCTTGATGATCTTCTCCATCAGAAATTATAAATAAATACCGATTGGTTTGGTCATCATCATCATAATAACTCTTTGCCAATTTTAAAGCCTCATTTATAGCTGTACCTTGTGAAGATACCATATCAGGGTTTGCACTTTGTAAAAACATTTTTGCAGCTGCATGATCTGTAGTAATTGGTAATAAAGGGTAAGCATTACCTGCATAAATGATAATCCCTACTCTATCACCACCTAATTTGTCAATAATTTTTGACGTTATTTGCTTGGCTTTTTCTAAACGATTAGGACCAATATCTTCTGCCAACATACTTTTAGAAACATCTAAGGCAAAAACAACATCAACACCATCTTTCTTTATTGTTTTTAATTTTGTTCCCATTTTGGGATTTACCAAAGCGATAATTAAAAAGGATAAAGCCAAAGCTACCATTAATGTTTTAAAAAAAGACTTGAATGGTGAAGATTCAGGACTTAATCTTTCTAATAAATTAGGGTTTGAAAATAACTTCTGTTTTCTTTTTCTCCATAAAGAAAATAAGAAATACGCAAGAAAAAGCATCGCAACTACGATGAAGTAATAAAAATATATTTTTTCTTCTAATTGATACATTCTATTTGTTAATTTACACTACTGTTATATCAGCAATAAATAACTGATTATCCCTAATTATCTATATAAAGCTCCTAAATATTGTAAACTTTAATAACATTTCTAATACTATAAAAAACCCAGCTAAAAAGACAAATAGTCTGTATTTTTCTTGATAGTTATAGTATTTATATTCCTCTATTTCTGTTTTTTCTAATTTATTAATTTCATCATAGATTGAAGCCAACTTTTCATTATCGGTAGCTCTAAAATATTTTCCGTCTGTAGTTTTTGCAATAAACTGTAATAATTTCTCATCAATTTCTACAGGTAGTACTCTATATACTAGCCGACCACTAAAATCTATTTCAACAGGAAATTCTGCCATTCCGTTAGTACCGATACCTACAGTATATACCTTAATACCTAGTTCTTTTGCAAGTTCTGCCGCTATTTTAGGGTCTATAAAACCTGAATTATTTACACCATCTGACAATAAAATAATTACTTTACTTTTAGCTTTACTGTCTTTTATTCTATTGATTGCAGAGCCTAATCCCATGCCAATGGCAGTACCACCATCAATATCTCCCCATTTTAACCGCTTAATTGTATTGATTACTATTCTTTTATCACTAGTTAATGGCGTTTGAGTATAGCTTTCACCAGAATAAACTACAATACCTATTCTATCATTAGGTCTTTGAGTTACAAAATAAGTAGCAACGTCTTTTAAAGCCTCTAAACGGTTAGGTTTCAAGTCTCTTGCCAACATACTTGATGAAACATCAATAGCCATAACAATATCTATACCGCTAGTTGTTTTTACTTTCTTATTTACCTCAACATTTCTAGGTCTGGTCATAGCCAAAATCAATGCTGTTAAAGCCAATAAACGCAGTATATTTAATATAGGTTTTAGCTTTACTAAAAATGAGGGTTCAACAAAACTTTTACTATTTGAAATTTTGAAAGTTGCCTTATTTTTATTCCGCATAAAAAAATACCAAAATGCCAATAATGGAACTAGCACTAACAGCCATAAAAACTCAGGGTTTGTCAACTCAAAATTATTCCACATCTTCTGTATTTATTTTTAATGAGTTCTGTTGTATTGTATTCTTAATATTTTCGACTGATTTAGCTACATTAGAAATACTAAGAATAAAAAAGAATCCTATCAATAAAAAAACTAAAATAATTACTATTTTAACCAACATTGAAGGTGTTTTGTATATAGGTTTCTGAACAATTATAGTTTTTTTAATACTTTTTATATCATTAATTTTTACATTACCAACTATTGATGGATGCATAATGTTTACAATATCTTCAGCATCATTTCTATGTAACTCAATTTCATTTGAAAGTGGTCTATATTTTGCAAATTTCACCAAATCAGCCTCTTTTAGTAACCTTTGCAATTTTTGTAAAGCTTTATCAGAAATGTTCAATGAGCTCGATTTATTAATATCAGTAATGGTTGCTATCAAGTCATTTGTAGTTGATTCTAAAGCAGGGATTCTCATTTCTCTTTCTATATAAGCCCTTACAATATCAGTCAACTCAACATAATATTTTTTTATTTTATTCTGTTGCCAGAGCTGTTTGTCATCTAATTCTTTCAATTTTTTCAAGGCTAAATCATACGCTGGTATTCTCGCTTCAATCTCCTCTAGGGTTTCTTTTTTTCTAAAAACAAAGTATAAAACAAGTGCCAAAACTAAAAGTACAACAACTAGCCACCACAAATAAGGCTTCACATCTTCAAAAGTATATGGTTCATTATGAACTGCCTTAATAGGAAACATTTTTTGTTTTAAGGTATCAACAGCAACCGTTGCTACATCAACAACTATAGAATCTGTCAAATATTCCTGACTCCAAACATTTATTTTTTGTTGCGGAATAACATATCTACCGCTATCAAAACTTGTCAATACATATTTTCTAACCAATCTATTTTTTAGGGTATCAATGTTTAAAGTTTCTACAATTTCAATTTTACCTGTGGCATCTAATTGCAATTCAGGAAAAACAACACCTGTTTCTATATTGTCAACAAAAATTTGATAATTAATCTGCTCGCCAATTCTAATCTTTGTGGTATCAACACTTACTTTGACTTTAGGTTTTTCTTGAGAAAACCCTAAAAACCCTATGAAAAGTATAATATAAAGTAGCTGTTTTTTCATTATGCTCCTTTTCGTTTAAAATAACCCAAAAGTTTTTTTACATAACTTTCATCAATACTTGTATTGATTATACCTGAACCGCTTTTCTTAAATGTGTTTTCAAAATAGTTTACAGTTTCTAAATACTGTGCTGCATAATTAGTTCTCACTTTTTTTGAACTTGTATCTACCAAAATTGTTTTACCTGATTCTGCATCTAATACAGGTAACATTCCTAAAGAGGGCAACTCTTTTTCGAACCTATCATAAACTCTTATACCAGTTACATCATGCTTTCTACCTACAATTTTTAAAGCGTTTTCATAAGCATCATCCATAAAATCAGACAAAATAAAAATAATCGCTTTCTTCTTCATTACATTAGACAAATAACGTAATGCTTGTGTGATGTCTGTCTTTTTACTTTTTGGTTGAAACTCTATTAGTTCTCTTATAATACGTAATACATGTCTTTTTCCTTTCTTTGGAGGAATAAATAATTCTATTTCATCTGAAAATAATAATAAGCCTACTTTATCATTGTTTTGAATGGCAGAAAATGCTAAGGTGGCACTAATTTCAGTAATGGTTTCTCTTTTAAATTGTTTGGTGGTACCAAAAGATTCTGACCCACTAATATCAACCATTAATAACATGGTCAATTCACGCTCTTCCTCAAAAACTTTCACAAAAGGCTCATGATAACGTGCGGTAACATTCCAATCTATTGCTCTAACATCATCTCCAAATTGATATTGACGCACTTCAGAAAAAGTCATACCTCGTCCTTTAAAAGAACTGTGATATTCTCCTGAAAAAATATGATCAGACAGCCTACGTGTCTTAATCTCTATTTTACGAACTTTTTTAAGTATTTCTTTAGTATCCATTATCCTCTCTCCCAAACCCTCTCTCCCAAGGAAAGAAGACTTTAGACCTGTGTTAATTTAAAATAATTTATGAATCTTCAATGTTTTTTGATTTTTTACAAACACAACCCCTCCCTTTTGGGGAGGTTAGGTGGGTATTAAGGCACTTCTACTTCATTAACTATTTTATTAATAATATCTACTGAAGTAATATTTTCAGCTTCGGCTTCATAGGTAATTCCTACTCTATGACGAAGCACATCATGTACAACAGCCCTAACATCTTCAGGTATTACGTAACCTCTCCGTTTGATAAATGCAAAACATTTTGCTGCCATAGCTAAATTAATACTTCCTCTAGGTGATGCACCAAAGCTAATTAAGGGTTTTAAATCTGGCAATCTATATTCTTCTGGAGAACGTGTAGCAAAAACAATATCTAATATATATTTTTCTATTTTTTCATCCATATAAACTTCTTGAACAGCCTTTCTCGCACTCAAAATTTCTTTAAGACTAACCACCGCATTTACTTTTTCAAAACTTCCTTTAAGGTTGTTTCGCATAATCAACTGCTCTTCTTCTAATTTCGGATAATCAATAACCGTTTTTAGCATAAAACGATCTACTTGAGCTTCAGGTAAGGTATAGGTACCTTCTTGCTCAATGGGATTTTGCGTTGCCATTACCAAAAATGGCTCTGGCAATTTAAATGTGGTATCACCAATAGTAACTTGATGCTCTTGCATGGCTTCTAATAAAGCTGATTGTACTTTTGCAGGAGCTCTATTTATTTCATCTGCCAACACAAAATTAGCAAAAATAGGTCCTTTTTTAATGGTAAAATCATTTTCTTTCATGTTATAAATCATTGTACCTATAACATCAGCAGGCAATAAATCAGGTGTAAATTGAATTCTACTAAATGATCCTTTCACTGCTTTTGAAAGAGTATTAATAGCAAGTGTCTTCGCAAGACCTGGCACTCCTTCTAATAAAATATGACCGTTACCTAACAAACCTATCAATAAGCGTTCAATCATGTGTTTTTGACCCACAATAACTTTATTCATTTCTAAAGTTAATAAGTCTACAAAGGCACTTTCTTTTTGAATTTTTTCATTAATAGCTCTAATATCAACACTTGGGTTTTGTTCTTCCATTTTTTTATTAAAATTTATCGCAATACTACATTAATATTTTAAGGACAACAAACATACTATTTGCCGAAAGTTTTTGCTGTTAAAATTTGGTTAAAATGATTCTAATAAATTCTTAAATTTAATTGAAAAAATTCAATAGCAATTTTACATTTTTAAATTGCTTTTGTTACGAAAAAACAAATTTAATGGATTGTTTTTTGTAAACTAGTAAAAAAAAGTAATCTTTGTCAGATATAAACTAATTTAAACATTAAAAGTATGAAAACAAAAATTAACTTATTTTTAGCATTAATGTTATTGTCTATTACTGCATTTGCACAATCATATACGGTGAGCGGTGTGGTTAAAGACGATACCAATCAACCCTTACCTGGTGTTACGGTAGTAATAAAAGGTACTACTACCGGTACTACAACAGATTTTGACGGTAACTATTCGTTAGAAGCGAACAATGGTGATGTTTTAGTCTTTTCTTTTGTTGGTTTTGAAGATCAACAAATAACAGCCAATGGTAATGCCACTGTAAATATAACTATGGCTTCAGGTTTAGAACTAAATGAGGTAGTTGTTATTGGCACAAGAAATCCGAACAGAACAGCTACTGACACAGCTGTGCCTGTTGATGTGATTAATGTATCAGAATTAATTACTGCTGGTCCTCAAGTGAATGTGAACCAAATATTAAATTATGTTGCTCCTTCATTTACATCTAACACGCAAACAATTTCTGACGGTACAGATCATATTGATCCTGCGTCATTAAGAGGTTTAGGACCTGATCAAGTTTTAGTATTAATTAATGGAAAAAGAAGACATAATTCTTCTCTAGTAAATGTAAATGGTACTTTTGGTAGAGGAAGTGTTGGTACAGATTTAAATGCTATTCCCGCTGCTTCAATTGCACGTATTGAAGTTTTACGTGATGGTGCTGCTGCACAATATGGTTCTGATGCGATTGCTGGTGTCATCAATATTGTATTGAAAAAAAGCACAAATGAATTAAATTTAAATATAACTACTGGTGCAAATTTCTCTGAAAATGCAAACAATCAAACTGGTGGTAGTGATGGTCAAACAACCAACATCAGTGCAAACTACGGTTTAGATTTAGGTAGTAATGGAGGGTTTATAAATTTTACTGGTGACTTTGATGTAAGAGAAGATTACAGTAGAATGAAAGAATTTGAAGGAGATATCTTTAGTCAATATAATACTATTGAAAGGTTTGCTAATAATGATGGTTACGATTTAACTAAATTATTAGATGATGATGTTTCTGATGTCATACAATATGGTAATATGGCTGGATTTGGTTTAGATCAAAATGCAACTAAAGCTGAATTACAAGCAATTTTATTAGACGACAATACTGAATCTGAACTAACTGCTCGTGGTCAAACTAGAAGTGATTATAATATGAGGGTTGGTCAATCAGCTTTAAGAGGTGGTCGTTTCTTTGCAAATCTATCTTTACCTTTAGATGATAATGGAACTGAGTTGTACTCTTTTGCTGGAATCAGTTCAAGAGTAGGTAATTCTGCTGGTTTCTATAGGTTACCAAGCCAAAATAGAACTTTTACTCCAGCGTATATTAACGGTTTCTTACCTGAAATTAATTCTGCTATAACAGATAAGTCTTTTGCTGTAGGTATTAAAGGAAAAGTTGCTGACTGGGATGTCGACTTTAGTAATACATATGGTAAAAATAGATTTATATATACTATTGGTAATACTTTTAATGCTTCACTTCAAAGTGCTTCGCCTACTACTTTTGATGCGGGTGGATATTCTTTTGCACAAAACACTACAAATTTAGACATAAGTAAGTTTTATGAAGACACCATGTCTGGGCTTAATGTTGCTTTTGGAGCTGAATACAGAGTCGAAACTTATGAAATTGAAGCTGGTGAAGAAGCATCACACTCTCAATATACAGCTGACGGACAAGTGATTACTTTAGACAGTCAAAGCCCTTCTGTAGATTTCTTTGGAAGATCAAGACCAGGAGGTTCTCAAGTTTTTCCAGGTTTTAGTCCAAAAAACGAATTGTCAAGAGGCAGAAGTAGTGTTGCTGGTTACCTTGACTTAGAAGCTGATATTACTGAAAATTTTTTACTAAGTGCTGCAATCAGATATGAAGATTATTCTGATTTTGGTTCTACTCTTAATTTTAAATTGGCAACTAGAATA
>JAMONB010000162.1 GCA_027066745.1 Flavobacteriaceae bacterium | reverse complement strand
AGCAATAAAAATAACCGTAATGCCAGAAATGTTGGTTACTGAAATCTCTAAAGATTCTATTGGAGAGCTTAAACCCAAACAACTATACGAACCTGAAGGCTCTGGCATTAACTTAATTTTGACGAAACATTATAAAAATGCAAAAGTTAAATACGTCTCAGGTGATGCTGAAAATAATGGGCCTGATGCACTAGTAGTAAACGTTGCTTTTAATGGGGAAAGTAAAGACGTTACCATATTAGGAGGTCAAGGATATGTTGATAATTATCAAAAAGTTACCCTAGATGGTTTAGACTTACAAATGAGTTACGGTATAAAAACCATAAAGTTGCCTTTTTCTCTTCTCTTGAATAAATTTATTCTAGAAAGATATGCAGGATCTGACAGCCCTTCTTCATACGCAAGTGAAGTAACCTTAATTGATAAAAACAAAGGCTTTTCTGAAGATTATAGAATATATATGAACCATATATTAAATTATGGTGGGTTTAGATTTTTTCAATCATCATACGATCAAGATGAAAAAGGAACTATTTTATCAGTAAATCATGACTTTTATGGTACTTGGATTTCATATTTTGGTTACTTTTTACTAACACTTGGGTTTATATTGACCCTTTTTAACAAAAACTCAAGATATAGAGATCTTATTCATAAAATTAAAAACAAACGTGAAAAAAGAAAAAAAATAATTTCACTAGTTGTTTTTGCTTTCTTATTAGTAACATCTTCATATTCACAAGAATCCTCAAATCATACTCACGAAGCCAACCCTAATGCTGTAAGTGTACAACATGCTGAAAAATTTGGCCGTCTTATAGTACAAACCTATGAAGGAAGGTTTAAACCAGTTAACACTTTAGCTTACGACGTTTTACATAAAATTTCGAGAAAAGACAAGTTTGAAGTTCCTAAATATGGGAAAATGGATGCCATGCAGGTATTTATAGATCTACCTGTAAATGCTGAGTTTTGGAAACAACAAAAAATGATTTATGTTAGAGAAAAATCAGTAATGGGTATTGTTGGTATAGAAGGAAAAAGAGCTTCTTTTAATGATTTTTTCAATGAAGATGGATCGTACAAACTTAAAAGTGTTGCTGAGACCGCCTTCAGAAAATCACCTTCAGAACAAAACACCTTTGATAAAGAAATTATTAAAGTAAATGAACGTGTAGAAATTTTTATGATGGCATTTCAAGGGAATTTATTAAAAATATTTCCTTTACAAAATTCAGCAAATAATAAATGGATTCATTGGAACGACCCCCTTGCTACCACACCTCTCACAGGTGCAATAAAGATGTTAAACGAAGATTTAAATCTAAAGGAACTCAATTACAAGAATTTAATGATGCTTTATTTAACCGATGTATTTAATGCCACAAGATCTGGTGATTACTCTAGACCAAATAGAATACTAGGCTACTTTAAAACCATTCAAAAACAAAGTAGCGCTAGTGATTTATTACCCTCTGAATCTAAAATAACCACAGAAATTAGTTACAATAAGTCAAAAATATTTATCAACTTAAAAAATATATATGCTTTATTAAGTGTTATTTTATTGGTTCTTGCTTTTATAGATAATTTAAGGTCTAAGAAAAGTAAAATATTAACTACAACATTAAATGTATTTATTGGAATTTTAGCTATTGCATTTATATACCACACTTATGGAATGGGACTAAGGTGGTATTTATCTGGTCATGCTCCTTGGAGTAATGGCTACGAGGCCTTAATTTTAATTGCTTGGGGTAGTTTATTAGCTGGATTTAGTTTTGTGCGTTACTCTAAAATTACACTAGCTGCAACAGCGTTATTAGCTTTTTTCACCTTAATGACTGCCAGTCATAGTAGTTATGACCCCCAATTAACAAATTTACAACCAGTGCTTAAATCATATTGGTTAATTATTCATGTTGCTACCCTTACTATTAGTTATGGTTTTTTAGGTTTAGGCTTTATTTTAGGATTGATGAACTTAACATTATACCTTATTAAAAATGTTAAAAATCATAAAAAGATTGACTTGATAATTGCAGAATTAACACATATCAATGAAATGAATATAACAATTGGACTTTTCTTAGCAACAGTTGGAACTTTCCTTGGTGGTATTTGGGCAAATGAATCTTGGGGAAGATACTGGGGATGGGATGCCAAAGAAACTTGGGCTTTAGTTATTGTGATAACCTATTCAATTATTTTACACTTTAGATTGGTACCTAAAATGAAGAGTTTGTATATTTTTAACGTAGGTGCTGTTGTGAGTTTTGCCAGTGTTCTTATGACATTTTTTGGTGTAAATTACTATTTATCTAAAGGAATGCACAGCTATGCAAGTGGGGAAACACCTGTTTTTCCGTTATGGGCATGGATACTAATTATTTCAATACTAATTTTAATAATTGCAGCAGGAATAAAAGAAAAGTTATTCAAAAAAAGTATAGCTTAATAAAAAATATCTGAAAGAAAACACCCTCATATGAACTGTTATATGAGGGTGTTTTTTTTTAAATTAAATTAAAAATTTCTTAAATAGTCATTGAGAATATTCTTGTATCTGGTTTATTTTCAATCAATCTAAGGTCAAAAGCCATACAAATATTCCGTACAAACATTCTTCCTTCCTCTTTTACAACTAC
>JAMONB010000161.1 GCA_027066745.1 Flavobacteriaceae bacterium | reverse complement strand
ACTTAATTTTTTCATGATTTTTTTTTTAATTAATAATTTAGACTTATTTATTTTTGTTGGTACAAACGTACTATGTGAATCTAAAGAGAATCTTAAGTGAGAAAGAAATAAAAAAGGGAATATTAGTAGCTATAGAAATTATTATTTATGTAACTATATGATTAATAACCTATTATACACCTCTAGGTAACAGGTTTTTTTAGGGGTAAATAGATGTTATTTAACATTTATTTCACAAATCACATCAATTTTAGTTAAAATGATATTTAAAAAAACAAAAGAATTAAAATGAAAAATAAAATAGGAATAAGGTGTATAAAGGAAAGTTTATCTAACAATTTTTCAAAACCTTAATCGTTTCACTAGGATTATCACTTTTAAAAATAAAACTCCCAGCAACTAAGATATCTGCACCAGCAGCGACTAATTTAGGACAATTAATAGCGTTTACACCACCATCAATTTCAATCAATGCTTTTGACCCTGATTTATCAATTAAATTACGTAGTTGAATTACTTTTTTATAAGTGTTTTCAATAAAACTTTGTCCGCCAAAACCAGGATTTACACTCATTAATAATACCACATCTAAATCTGTTATAATATCTTCTAAAACAGCAATTGGCGTATGCGGATTTAAGACTACACCAGCTTTCATATCTTCAATTTTAATGGCTTGAATAGTTCTGTGTAAATGTGTACAAGTTTCATAGTGTACGGTTAATATATTAGCTCCTGCATTTTTAAAGTCAGTAATATACCTGTCAGGTTCTACAATCATCAAGTGCACATCCATAGGTTTTTTAGCATGTTTTTTTATGGCTTTTATCACAGGGATACCAAATGAAATATTCGGTACAAACATGCCATCCATAACATCAATATGAAACCAATCTGCTTCACTATTGTTAATCATTTCAATATCTTGTTGGAGGTTTGCAAAATCTGCGGCTAAAACTGAAGGAGCTATTAAATGTGGCATGTTATAGTTTTTGTCAAAAGTAAAAAGAAAAAGCTTACGAATTAACGTAAGCTTTTTATAGTTATTAAAAATAATTATATTTTTTATCCTAAGTAAGTTCTTAAAATTTTACTTCTAGAAGTATGTTTCAATCTACGGATTGCTTTTTCTTTAATTTGACGAACTCTTTCTCTTGTTAAATCAAAAGTTTCACCAATTTCTTCTAAAGTCATTGGTTGATGTTCACCCAAACCAAAGTATAAAGCAACAACATCAGCTTCTCTCGGGGTAAGCGTTTCTAAAGCACGTTCAATTTCTACTTTTAGAGATTCATGTAATAAATTTCTATCAGGATTTGGAGATTCACCAGAGCGTAAAACATCATACAGGTTAGAATCTTCACCTTGAATTAAAGGTGCATCCATTGAGACGTGACGACCAGCATTTTTCAAAGACTCTTTTACGTCATTGATAGTCATGTCTAATTCTTTTGCTATTTCTTCTGGTGAAGGTGGTCTTTCGTTATCTTGTTCTAGACGAGCATAAGTTTTATTAATTTTATTAATAGAACCAATTTTGTTTAAAGGTAAACGTACAATTCTAGATTGTTCAGCTAAAGCTTGTAAAATAGATTGACGAATCCACCAAACTGCATAAGAAATAAATTTAAACCCTCTTGTTTCATCAAAACGCTTGGCTGCTTTGATTAAACCTAGATTACCTTCATTAATTAAATCTGGCAGGGTTAAACCTTGATTTTGATATTGTTTAGCAACTGAAACCACAAAACGTAAATTGGCTTTAGTCAAACGTTCTAAAGCATCTTGATCACCAGCTTTAATACGTTGAGCTAATTCCACCTCCATATCAGCAGTAATTAAATCTACTTTACCAATTTCTTGTAAGTACTTATCTAATGATGCTGTTTCTCTATTGGTAACTTGTTTTGTAATTTTTAGTTGTCTCATATATTCAATTTATATTAGTACTTGTTTTTTGTTGTGTACTTATATATACGGCAAAAGGTAAATAAATGTTACAAAAAAATGTAATAAAAATAAAAACCCTTGTAAACATTGTGTTTACAAGGGTGTGAATTGTAAAAATAGTTTAAAAACTAATCTCTTCTTTTATCATTACGACGATTGTCACGTCCACGGTTATCACGACTTCTATTATTATCTCTTGGAGGTCTTTCTACAAAACCTTCTGGTTTTTCTAATAACGCTTTACGAGATACCTTTTCTTTACGAGTACGTTTGTCTATACCAAAGTATTTTACATCAAATACATCACCCATGTTTACGACATCAGATACATTCTCAGTACGTTCCCATGCTAGTTCAGATACATGTAATAACACTTCGTTTCCTGGAGCATCCATATATTCTACAACAGCACCAAAGTCAAGCATTTTTATAACCTTTACTTCATAAACGCTACCTACTTCAGGTTTGAATAAAATAGAGTCAATTTTTGCCATAACAGCATCAATACCTTTTTTACCTACCCCTAAAATTTCAACAATACCTTCTTCGGTTACTGGATCTTCGTTAATAACGATGGTCGTCTCAGTTTCTTTTTGCATTTCCTGAATTACTTTTCCACCAGGACCAATTAGGGCTCCAATAAATTCATTAGGTATACGTCTTGTTACCATGGTAGGAGCATGCTCTTTAACATCAGCATTTGGTGTAGCAATTGTATCGGTTAATTTCTCTAAAATATGTAAACGACCATCACGAGCTTGTTGTAATGCGTTTACTAAAATTTCATAAGACAATCCTTTTACTTTAATATCCATCTGACAAGCAGTAATACCATCAGCAGTACCTGTAACTTTAAAGTCCATATCACCTAAGTGATCTTCATCACCTAAGATATCAGATAATACTGCATATTTTCCAGAGTCTGCATCAGAGATTAATCCCATAGCAATACCAGAAACAGGTTTTGTCAATTGTACCCCAGCATCCATCAATGCCATTGTACCAGAACAAACTGTTGCCATAGAAGATGAACCGTTTGATTCTAATACTTCAGAAACAACTCTTACGGTATAAGGGCAATCAGCAGGAATCATTCCTTTTAAAGCACGTTGTGCTAAGTTACCATGTCCAACCTCTCTACGTGATGTTCCACGGATTGGTCTTGCTTCACCTGTACAAAAAGGAGGGAAGTTATAGTGTAAATAGAAATTTTCTTCACCTTCATAAGATGGCATATCTATTTTGTTTGCATCTCTTGATGTTCCTAAAGTAACTGTTGCTAGAGCTTGAGTTTCTCCACGTGTAAAGATAGAAGAACCATGTGTTGATGGTAGGTAATCTACTTCACACCAAATAGGTCTAATTTCATCGGTCTTACGACCATCTAAACGTAAACCTTCGTTTAAGGTTAAATCACGTATTGCAGCTTTTTCAGCTTTGCGATAATAATCTGAAACTAAACCGCCATAATCTTCTAATTCTTCTTCAGAAAATGTTGCTTTAATATTCTCTTTTATTTCAGAAAAAGCGGCACTTCTTTCATGTTTAGAAGATCCTGCTTTTGCAATAGCATATACTTTATCGTATGCCATATCATGAACTTTCTTCGCTAAATCTTCATCTTCTCTTTCACCTTCATATTCACGAACCTCTTTCTTTCCAAATGCTTCTGCTAATTTAATTTGAGCAGCACATTGTACTTTAATTGCTTCGTGAGCAAACTTAATGGCATCAGCCATTTCTTCTTCAGAAATCTCATCCATTTCACCTTCTACCATCATTACTGAATCAGCAGAAGCACCAATCATCATATCTAAATCAGATTCTGCCAATTGAGCTCTACTCGGGTTGATAATAAATTCGCCATTTATACGACCAACTCTTGCTTCAGAGATAGCACATTCAAAAGGGAAATCTGATAATTGAATAGCGGCAGATGCTGCTAATCCTGCCATTGCATCTGGCATAACGTCTTCATCATGAGACATTAATTGAATCATTACCTGAGTTTCAGAGTGGTAATCTTTTGGGAATAACGGACGTAAAACTCTATCTACTAAACGCATCGTTAATACTTCACCATCACTTGGTCTTGCTTCTCTTTTGAAGAAACCTCCTGGATAACGACCAGCAGCAGCAAATTTTTCTCTGTAATCTACCGTTAATGGAAGAAAATTAAGGTCTTTCTGTTCGTAATTGGAAACTACTGTACATAATAGCATACATTTTCCTGATTGAACAACAACAGAACCATGAGCCTGTTTGGCTAACTTTCCTGTTTCAATAGAAATGGTTCTTCCATCTCCTAAATCGATAATTTCTTTAAATACCTTTGGTATCATATTTTTTTAATTTTTTATTAAACAATTGGTTTACCGTTGTGTTGCTTACCAATGAAAAGTTTAAATAAAGCTTTTTATTTATCCTGAAACTAGTTTCAGAATTAAAAAAAGAGGCATATAGCCTCTTTTTTTTTATTTTCTTATGCCTAACTCTTTAATCAAAATACGATATTTTTCAATATCTTTTTTCATTAAGTAGTCTAATAAGTTTCTGCGTTTTCCTACCAGTTTTACTAAAGAACGTTCTGTGTTAAAATCTTTTCTGTTGTTCTTTAAGTGTGATGATAAATGGTTGATTCTGTAGGTAAATAAGGCTATTTGACCTTCAGTTGAACCTGTGTCTTTTTCAGATTTTCCATGTTTTTTGAAAATCTCTGCTTTTTTTTCTGCTGCTAAATACATGCTAACATTAAATTTTTAATTAATAATTTTTATGTACTGATATACTATCAGGCGGCAAATATAAAATTATTATTTTGATTGACAATATTTTGAATGAAGGATGTTTTTAAGTTTAATCGAAAAGAATTCCTCTAGGCTCTGTCACGCCTTCATAGCCATTTCGGCGGAAGAATTCCTCTAGGTTTCCCGATTCACCTCTTCTTGAGAGAGGTTGAAACTGCCTTTTTGCAGTTTCGGGTGAGGTAAAATACCAAATTTCGATTTTTGACCCTAAGGTCAAAGCTAGTGCTCAGCTTGACTGGGTATGAAACCAGCGAAAGACCTCTATGGCTTGCTTTGGGGATAGTTGGTTTTAAGAATTTTTTTATTAGTATTATTTACTTTCAGTTCTTACCGGTATATTCTGAATCAAATCAATATATAAATTGATTTGTTTTTTTAAGTTTTTACGTTCTATGATTTTATCTAAAAAACCATGTTCTAATACAAACTCTGAACGTTGAAAACCTTCAGGTAATTCTTTACCAGTGGTGTCTTTGACTACACGTGGACCAGCAAATGCAATTAAGGCATTGGGTTCAGCAATATTAATATCACCTAGCATTGCATACGATGCTGTTGTGCCGCCTGTGGTTGGATCGGTACATAGAGAAATATAGGGAATACCAGCTTCTGATAATTGTGCTAATTTTGCTGAGGTTTTTACCAATTGCATTAATGATAAAGAAGCTTCTTGCATACGTGCCCCCCCAGATTTTGAAATCATCAAAAAAGGAGTTTTATTCTTAATAGCATACCCTATAGCTCTAGCAATTTTCTCTCCTACCACACTACCCATAGAGCCTCCAATAAATGTAAAGTCCATCGCAGCAATGACTAAATCTTTACCTAAAGATTTACCAACAGCCGTTCTAACGGCATCTTTCAATTTGGTTTTTTCTTGTGCATCTTTTAAACGGTCAACATATTTTTTTGTGTCAACAAACTTTAAAGGATCTTTAGAGGTAATTTTAGGATTAAGTTCTTTGTATTTATTATCATCAAATAAAATTTCAAAGTACTCATTACTACCAATTCTTACATGGTAACCATCTTCGGGGCTCACATAAAAATTCTCTTTTAATTCTTCAGTTTCAACAACTTTTCCACTAGGAGTTTTATACCAAAGCCCTTTAGGAACATCTTTTTTATCTTCAGTAGCTGTTTGAATTCCTTTATCTTTTCTTTTAAACCAAGACGACATAATTTATTATATTTGGAAGGGCAAGTTAGTGAAAAATAAGAAAGCTCAACAAATTTTTTTGTTGAGCTTTTAGTTCTCTACTTATAAAGTATTTACATTATTTAAATCTTCAAAGGCTTGTTTTAATCTAGCTTTAAAAGTAAGTTCTCCTTCACGTAACCATTTTCTAGGGTCGTAATATTTTTTATTTGGAACATCATCTCCATCAGGGTTGCCTATTTGGCTTTGTAAATAATCTGATTTTTCAGACATGTAATTTCTAATTCCTGTCATAAAACCATATTGTAAATCTGTGTCAATATTCATTTTTATAGTTCCATAACCAATGGCTTCTCTAATTTCTTCAACAGTAGAGCCAGAACCTCCGTGAAATACAAAATCGATATGGTTTTCTTCCACACCATATTTTTTAGTGATAAATTCTTGAGAGTTCTTTAAAATTTTTGGTGTTAATTTTACATTACCAGGTTTGTAAACACCATGTACATTTCCGAAAGCAGCAGCAATTGTAAATCTTGGACTTATTTTAGAGAGTTCTTCATAAGCATAAGCAACTTCTTCAGGTTGTGTATAAAGTTTAGAATCATCAACATCAGTATTATCAACCCCATCTTCTTCACCACCAGTTATGCCTAATTCAATTTCTAAAGTCATACCCATTTTGCTCATACGTGCTAAATATTGTTTACATATTTCAATATTTTCCTCTATAGGTTCTTCAGAAAGATCAATCATATGTGAGCTAAATAGAGGTTTTCCTGTTTCAGTAAAATGTTTTTCACTGGCATCTAATAAACCATCAATCCATGGTAATAGTTTTTTTGCACAATGGTCAGTATGTAAAATTACAGGTACTCCGTAAGCTTCTGCTAATACATGTACATGTTTTGCTCCGGCAATACCTCCAGCAATGGCAGCTTTTTGATTTTCATTTGATAAGCCTTTACCAGCCACAAATTGAGCTCCTCCATTAGAAAATTGAATAATTACGGGAGCATTTAATTCAGCCGCAACTTCTAAGACACTATTTATTGTGTTAGAACCAATAACATTTGCAGCTGGTAATGCAAACTTTTTTTCTTTAGCTAATTTAAATATTTCTTGTACTTGGTCACCAGTGGCAACTCCAGGGCTTATTTTATAGGGCATAATTTTTGTAATATTAATGAGCGATAAAAATACTAAAATTAAATAGGATTTAAATATAAAAAAACGAAATCGTTGTAGAAAATGTTTTAGAATTTTAAATATTTTAAAAAGGATAATTAATACCAATATTATAAACGGCATTATTAAAATTATAATTTTTAAACCATTTATTTGAAGATTGTAAGTAGGGCTCGTAAGTTTTAAAACCTGTATCAAATCTAAAAACTAAAAAGCTAAAGTCATATCTAATACCAATACCAGAGCCAATGGCAATTTCTTTTATTGATGACAGCCCTTTAAATTTACCTTCACTTGTTGAATTTTTTGAGTTTGTAATATCCCAAATATTACCAGCATCTATAAAAAGAGCACTGTGAAGACTATTGAGTACTTTAAAGCGATATTCTAAATTTGAAGTTATTTTTAATGTTCCTGTATTAAACTCTAAACTACTGTTTTCTGAACCTGGTCCTAGTTTAAAAGTATTCCAAGCTCTAATATCATTTGATCCACCAGCCCTATAACTTCTGCTAAATGGTATGTCATCAGAATTGCCAAAAGGAATGGCTACACCAATAAAAGTTCTATATACTAATGAGGAAGAAGTGTTAATGCCCCAATATTTTTTAAATTCTATTTCAGGTTTTATATATTGTGCAACGTTCAAGCCAAATAATTCTTTTTTAGAACCATCATTAGGTTTTTTAATTAGTAATGTCGTGAGACTTCCAGAAGAAATTATCCGCCCCATAAAGGTAGAAAAGTTATTGTCTTTAAAATTCTCTCTACTATTAAAATTATAGGTATAAGATAGTACAGGCACTAAAAAATCTTCAGTTAAAATACCTTTGCGTTCATTAATTTTTTGTGCTTGTAAAAATTCTTCGGGATGAGTTGTTTCAAAATCATTTATAGTATTAAGTATACGTTTGAGGTATTTATCATAGATTAGATTTCTGTTTTCATCTAATTCCGATATTTCAAAAGGAATGATATTATTGTAGTCTGAACCAAAAGCAATGTCATCTAATTTTCGAGCTTCAGAATGGTAAATGGTAAAATATTTATCTACTCTTAAATTTTTAATGTATTGTACATTTAATAGTTCAAATTTATGACGAGTGGTTTTAGAGTTTTTCCAAGTGTAATCAATGCCTCCAGTAACATTTCTACGGTCTAAACCAATGTTCCGTTGAATGTTAACATTGGCACGAATATTAGTTTTTGGTGCCATTTTTTTTGGGATGAGTTTTGTAGTATTTAATGGGAATAATATTCTAGGAATTTTTAAGGCGATACCAGACCCTATTTCCCAAGCATTTAAACCTAAAAACGATGAATTTTTAGATTGGTCTAAAGCAGCGTTTAAAAAAGAACCTTGAAAAGACAACTCTAATACTTCAGCACCTTTAAATACATTTCTATTCAGCCAAGAAAATTTACCTAAAATGCCAAAAGGTTTATTATTTGATGTGGTAAATTCTGCATCAACCCCAGCAGAAAACTTTTTTAAAGGTGTAAGAAAAATATTTGCTGAAAGTGATCCGTCTTTATTTTCATGATATTTGATATCTAAAGAAGGTTTAAAGTTCTGAAGTTCTCGTAAGTGTTTTCTAGTTAAATCTAGCTCAGTGTCTTTATAGACACTGTTAGGTTGAATTATAATTGAATTTGCTAAATATTTAGGGTTGTATTTTAGTTTGTTAGTAGCATAAAAAGTAATCCCTTTAAAATTAACAGAATCTTGTATTGCTTTATTTTTATCACTAAATGAAAAGTCTGTAAACACATTAATTTTGGTAACTTTCCTTATTTGATAAGGTTTGGTATATATACTATCATTGTCATCAAAAATTCGATCATAAATTTTTAGTGAAACATTAATTTTATGTGAAGAATTTAATGTGTCTATCCAAAATTCTATATTATTCTTCCCAAAATAATAAACGCCAGAATTTCTGAAAAGTTTTGTTAAGCGTTCTTCTTCCTTTTCAAAATTTGAATAATTAATTTGATTTCCTGAATGGATAAAAGTTTTACTTAAATATTTTTTATAAAGAGAGTCTAAAACGGGTGAATTAATTTCAGTAGAAATACTATCAATAAAATAAGGTTCTTTTTTTGATACTAAATATTCAACAGTAGTTCTTTTATTGTCTTTTTTATTTTGTTTATAAGAAACTTCAGCATTGAAATAGCCTTTACTTTGAAAGTATTTTGTTAATGAAGTTACAGATTTTGTTATTTTTAAACTATCAGAGATTACAGGAGCATTCCCGTTTTTTAAAAACCAATAATTCACCCCTTTATATGCTTTGCCTAATGCAGTTACTTGTTTTTTTGAAAATAAGTTAGCTAATTTTTCTTCTTTATGAGGGTTTTTTTCTAGCCAATTTTCAAAAATATTTTCATAATTTAGATTTGCAATATTGTAAAGATATAGTGAGAATGGAAATCCTACTACTTTAGTGTTTGGCGTTTGTTTTAAATAACTGATGATTTCAGGGTTAGAAGTTTTTTTATCATCAACAATTATTGTATTTTTTGTTAATAGATGTTTCCCTTCAGGAACTCTTTTGGTTATGTTACAAGAAATAATTACAATAATAAATAAGAAAAATACTATTATTTTAGCAAAATATTTATACAATGAAATTCAATTTTTAAGGGAATGCAACTATTTACAAGTTCAAAAATACTACTATTTCAATGCTAAGCAAAAACCAACACAAATTAATAACGAGTTTACAGCAAAAAAAGTACCGAAATCAACATCAATTGTTTGTTGTTGAAGGTGTAAAGGTTGTAAATGAATTTTTGACATCAAAATTTAAATTAGAAAAAATATTTTGTACAGAAGATTATTATTCCTCAATTGAAGAATATGAGCCTCAGTTAATCTCAGAAAATGAACTATCTAAGATTAGTAATTTGGCAACTCCTAATAAAGTACTAGGTCTTTTTAAAATTCCAAAACCTACTGATTTAGTTGACAAAGGGTTGGTTTTAGTTTTAGATACTGTAAATGACCCAGGCAATTTAGGTACAATAATTAGACTGTGCGATTGGTTTGGCGTATCACAATTGGTTTGTTCTAAAACTACAGTAGATTGCTATAATACTAAAGTTGTACAAGCCACAATGGGCTCTTTGACTAGATTGCCAATTGTATATACTGAGTTACAGACTTATCTTAAGAAGACAAAATTACCAATTTATGGTGCTACAATGTTTGGAAAAAAAATAAAAGAAACTTCAAAAAAAGAAGATGCAATTTTAGTTATGGGTAATGAATCTAATGGTATTTCTAATGAAATAGAAAAATTAGTAGCTTATCAAATAACCATACCACGATATAATAAGGATAGTAGTGTAGAGAGTTTAAATGTTGCTACAGCAACAGCAATTTTATTAAATGAATTTAGAAATTAGTAATATTTATTACTCAAAAGTTAGATTGAAAAAAATTCCTCTGGTGCCAAAATAATCAATTGGTCTTGTCCATGGACTACTAGTGGCATTGTCAGGAACAATTTCATTATTAATAGCAAAAACGCCACGAATAGAAGGTGAAAGTTTAAAATGAGGTAAATATAAATCAACACCTAGCCCTATTTCATACATAAAATTACTTGTTTTCATCCTAAATTGGCCTTCTGAATTGTCGTCAGTATTGTTTTGGTTACTTGAAAAATTATAATCGTAAGAAACACCACCAATAATAAAAGCACGCATATTATCTAATCGATTTGTTCTGAATTGTAATAATAAAGGCATCCTAAAATAAGTTGCAGGTACTTTTCTTACTCTGTCTTTATCAGTATTAGGTATGGTAGAGTTTGTAAAAGTCAATGTTTTTGTATTGCTAGATAAGCCTGGTTCAAAACGCAGGTTTAAATTGTCACTGATATTGTAGCCTAAGACTAAACCGATATTAAAACCATAAGTTTCTTCAACATCAACAAAAGAATCTTGAAGGTCGTAGCTTATTTTAAATCCTTTTTTATTGATTCCTAAATAATAGCCGTAGTGAATTTTCTTTTTATCCATATTTGGCTTGTATTCAATCTTGTCTTTTTGAGCAAAAGCATTCCCCAAAAAGAACAATATACTAACTATACACAAAAATGATTTTTTCATTTATTATTTTTTATAAAAAATACAATCTACTTTCGCTATTTATTTTGTTGCTGTGTAAATAGAGGCAGACCCAAAGGTTAAAGGTTTGTTAGTTGCATTATTAAACCCATTTTTTTCTAAAATATTGTTGAATTTTTTTCCATAAGGAAAAACAGCAGCAGATTCTGGTAAATATGAATAGGCTCTTTTGTCTTTAGAGGCTAATTTTCCTATAGTTGGGATGATATATTTTGAATAAAAATTAAATAATTGTTTTACAGGAAATTTTTCTGGTTGAGAAGTTTCTAATACTACAAAAATTCCGTTAGGTTTTAGTACCCTATAAATTTCTTGTAATCCTTTATCTAGATTTTCAAAATTCCGTACTCCAAAACCGACTGTTATAGCATCAAAACTGTTATCCTCAAATGGCAGGTTTTCAGAATCTCCTAATATCATTTCAATCAATTCGCCAAGGTTTTTATCTTTCACTTTCTTTATCCCAACCTCTAACATTCCTTTAGAAATATCTAAGCCAATAATTTTTTTAGGCTTTAATTTTGCTAACATTATAGCAAAATCTCCTGTGCCTGTAGCAATGTCAAGAATAGTCTCTGGATTTTTCTTACCCACAATTTTCACAACTCTTTTACGCCATTTTACATCTATGCCAAAAGTCATAATTCTATTTAAAAAATCATAGTTACTAGAAACGTTATCAAACATTTCAGCCACCTGCTCTTTTTTACTAAGTTTAGAATCTTTATAAGGGGTAACTTTTGTAGTCATTTAATTTTTTTTGCAAAGATACATATTCAAGGTATCATTTAGAAGTCATTTATCATCAAAAAATATAAAACAAAGAAGTTAAATTTCTTAACTTCGCTTAAACCCTAAAATATCATTTGGGTAAATGATAGACTCTCAATTAACACTATAAATAGGCACTTTCAGAAGTAGACTACTTTCTTAAAAATTCATAAAAAAAAGCCTGATTTGTTTTTTGATTATTCGGTTTTTTTGTTTTCACCTTGTATTTGGGAGTGTAATCATCAATTTAAGTGAAAACAAGAGGTAATTATCCTATTATAGAAGTTGTATAAAACTACCTTTTAAGCTACTTTTTCTAAAGTTTGTTGTTGCATGCGTCTACCAATTTCAAGACAATT
>JAMONB010000160.1 GCA_027066745.1 Flavobacteriaceae bacterium | reverse complement strand
GTTTTCAGTTTGGGTATTTAAAACCTTCACAAAGTGAGTATAGTATCTTATCAGGCGTAGAGAATTAGTACAATCTGTCTAAGCGTATTTAACAATTTAAAATATAAATTAATTATGACTATTTATTTAATATTTTTTTTACTGGCTGTTCTAACAGGAAACTTAAGCTTTGGTTTTGCTCTTTTGTTTTTCTTCTTTTAAGGTAATAGAGAAGGATTTACCAAGGCTCTGTCACGCCTTTATGTAATCATTTGGCGGACAAAAGCCTCAGAATTTCTGATTAACTCGTTTAAGTATATTTAATGAATAAACTACTTTTTATATGGGTAATAATGATTTCCTTTCAAGGGTTTTCTCAAAAGACTATTTCAAAAATCACATGGAAGAAAGTTGATGATGGGTTACATCTAGGAGCTTATACATCACCAAAGAAATCTGAAATAGGAGATAATATAGTAACGGTTTTAAAGATTGACCCTTCAAAATATAATTTCAATTTATTGAGTGCCAAGAAAAAAGGCGAAAAAATAAAAACAGCTAAACAATGGGTTGTTGAAAACAAACAAATTGCGGTCATAAATGCAGGGATGTATCAAGCTGATTTTAAAACCAATCTTGGTTTTATGAAAGATTATAGTTTTACAAATAATGGTAGGCTTAATAAAGATAACACCATTATTGCTTTTAATAGAAAAGTTGATAGTATTCCAGAAATTCAAATTATCGATAGGACGTGTCAAGATTGGGAGGTGCTGAAAGAACAATACAGCTCTTTTTCACAATCGATAAGAATGATTGATTGTAAACAGAAAAATAAATGGGGACAGCAATCAAAAAAATGGAGTATGGTAGTTATTGGTATTGATAAAGAAGGTAATGCGTTGTTTATTTTTACTAGATCTCCGTATTCTGTTCATGATTTTATAAATATTTTATTAACTCCAGAGCTTAATATTTACAATATAATGTATTTAGAAGGTGGACCAGAAGCTTCATTTTATTTAAATCATAATGGAACTGAAGTTGCAAAAGTTGGGAGTTATGAAACAGGTTTTTATGAAAATAATGGTAATAATAGGTTTTGGCCAATCCCAAATGTAATAGGAATTAGTAAAAAATAGGGTTAAAATGACAACATATATTTCAATACTTAGAGGCATTAATGTAGGCGGAAAGCGTAAGATTTTAATGTCTGATTTGAAAGTTATTTATCAGAAGTTAGGTTTTACAAAAGCGACTACTTATATACAAAGTGGTAATGTTATTTTTCAAGCTAAAAAAAACCTATCTATTCAAGAAATTGAAGAAGCCATTAAACGAGCCATTCAAAAAGAGTATAATTATGATGTGCCAGTACTGGTAAGGACAACAGAATCAATTAAAAATACTATGAAAATTAACCCTTTTTTAAAGGATGAGAATATAGCTATTGAAAGGTTATACCTTACGTTTTTAGCAGAAAATATATCTGTAGAAAAGCTAGAGAATATAAAAAATATTGATACAGGGAATGATCGTTATCTAATTATAGATAAAGATGTGTTTATTTGTTGTTCTACAAAATATAGCGATTCAAAATTGACCAATAATTTCTTTGAAACTAAGCTAAAAGTTAGAGCTACAACTCGAAATTGGAAAACAATTACAAAACTAGTTGAGATTATTTCTAACTTCTAATATTAGACCTAGAAAGGATAATAATCAAGTCTTATGTTGTGTCTATTTACAAAGCGAATCTTAAGTCTAATGATTATTTATATAATAGTTGATTGCCCAATATGAATATTGTGATAATTGATATTACTATCTTCAGGGTATTGAATAAAATCAGCAATAAAGGTACCCACTTTGGTGGTTGTAAATTTGGACTTGCTATTAATATCTGGTGTAGATATCTCTAATTCTAATGATTTTTCAACGGCTCTGTTAATCAAGGCAGCTTCTTCATGTAAATCAAAATGTTCTAATAGCATGGCGGCTGATAAAATTGCTGCAATTGGGTTGGCAATACCTTTACCTGTTGCTTGTGGATAAGAACCGTGAATAGGCTCAAAAACTGCATATTTTTCACCAACAGAGGCAGATGCTAGTAAGCCAATAGACCCACCAATAACACTAGCTTCATCAGAAATAATATCTCCAAATAGATTACTCGTTAAAATTACATCAAATTGTGTGGGATTTAAAATAATTTGCATAGCGGCATTGTCAACAAATAAAAATTCAAGTTTTACATCTTTGTATTTTTTGGCAATTTTTGTTACCACCTTACGCCATAATCTAGAAGATTCTAAAACATTGGCTTTATCGACTAAGGTTACTTTTTTTCTTCTATTTTGAGCAGCCTTAAAAGCCGAATGGGCAATACGCTCAATCTCAAATTCATGGTATTCACATAAGTCAGAAGAAGTTTTACCATCTTTACTTATTTTCTTTTCTCCAAAATAAATTCCACCTGTTAGTTCTCTATAAATAGTCATGTCAGAACCTTCAATAATTTCTTTTTTAAGTGGAGATTTATCCAATAATTGCGTGTATGCCTTTACGGGTCTAATATTAGTAAATAAACCTAAATCTTTACGCATTTTTAATAAGCCTTGTTCGGGTCTTACCTTTGCGGAAGGGTCGTTGTCATATTTAGGGTCGCCAATAGCACCAAAAAGGACT
>JAMONB010000159.1 GCA_027066745.1 Flavobacteriaceae bacterium | reverse complement strand
TTGGTAGGTATTTCCCACATATCAATATATTTATCTATCCACCTTTTATCTATTTGATTAAACCCTTTTAGGTTGCTCACTAATTTTACCTGAATGTTTTCAGCATCTATTGCTTCTTTTAATTTTATAGTAATTTGAACTTGAACATCTGCTTTAAAACCAGATAATACTATTGCCTTAACATATTCAATCTCTTCAAGATTGTATTCCATTAGCATCAACCAATTCTGTGCTATTTTGTCTTTTTTCCAATTGTTGAACTTCTCTACAATATCTTTTTCGTTTTTGAATCCGTTTTTTGCTGTTTTTGAACCCAATTTCTGTTCTTTGTTCATTTTCTTTTATTGTTTGAGTAATTTCTTGTATAATATATTGTAAAACATTTATTGACACACTATTTCCAAATTGTTTTTGTGCTTGAGAAATACTGTTTGGATAAATAAAAGTTTCGGGAAACCCTTGTAATCTTGCACATTCTCTTGGTGATAATTTTCTTATTTTATTATTAATTTTATAGAGTCCTGTTTTTGAACCGACACCACCACCATAAGCAGAAAGTGTTATTGAATGTCCTTGAATATGATAGATTCGTTCACCTTGCCCTCCTTTATTAACTTTACCAATTTGAATCGGTTTATTTGGTAATTCTTGGTTTCCGAATAAATCAGTTTTTATTTGATAATCTTTATAGAATGAAATATCGTCACGTTCTACAATTTTTGCATCTAAAGGTTCTTTTTCTAATATATCTTGAAGTTTTGATCGTAGTTTTAAGTTAGGGAAATTAAAGCTTGGGGCATCATAAAAATCTAAGTTAAAACAAACTAAATAAACCCTTTCCCTATTTTGAGGTAGACCAAATTTACTTGTGTTTAATACTTTATAATTTACTTGGTAGTTTAACTCTTCAAGTATTTTAATAATCGTTTTTATGGTGTTTCCTTTATCGTGTTTTACAAAATTCTTTACATTTTCTAATAACAACACTTTTGGTTTATGGTATTCAATAATTCTTGCAATGTCAAAAAAAAGAGTTCCTCTTGTGTCTTCAAACCCTTTTTGTTTACCTGATATAGAAAATGCCTGACACGGGAAACCTCCACATAAAATATCATGTTTAGGAATTTCGTTAGCATTGATTTTAGTTATATCTCCAAAAGGCTTAAGGCGATGATTTAATTCATAAGTTTCAGATGCTTTTTTGTCTAATTCAGATGCAAAAACACAGTTTGCACCATATGATTTTAGAGAATAATGAAAACCGCCTATCCCAGCAAATAAATCTATAAATTTATATCCTTGAAGTGTTTTATTATTTTCCGTTATTTCAATCATTCTTTTTAGTCAAAGATAAATTTTTATTAGGAATTTATTCTGATTTTAATTTTTTTAATGTTCGTTAAGATACATGGTTTGCACAAGTTAAAGATTAGACTTTACACTAAATTGGTTTCTAACCTTGTTGATGATTCTTTATTTCTTAATTGTATTTTAGTAAAAGAAACCTAAAAATACAATTCTATAAAATACTTTCCAAATTCTATTGCCTATAGCCAGAAAAATGCCTGAAATTTAATGGCATGTTTAACGATTTCTTTTGTTGTAGGCTTTAAACTACAATAAACTCTCTAAAATTACTTTTATCAATTATTTTAGTTTCGGCATTGTATGCTTTTACAAATGTTTGTGGTAATTTTATTTTTAATTTAGCCTTCCACTTAAACTCAAAACCATATACTTGCCCTTCTTTTTCTTCTACAAAATCAACTTCTTGTTGTTGTTTTGTTCTCCAAAAATACATTCTTGCAAAAGTGTTTTTATAAATGTTTTGTTTTTTTCGTTCAGATATTAAAAAATTTTCCCAAAGTGCTCCTACATCAGTTCTTAGAGCAAGAGGGTTGAAATTACCTATAATCATATTCCTTATGCCATTATCATAAAAATAGATTTTCCGGTTTCGTTTAATTTCAGTTCTTAGGTTTCTACTAAAACTATTTAGTCTAAAAACAATATATCCTTTTTCAAGAATGTCAATATATTTCTGAATTGTAATTTTATTGACACCTATTGTTTGAGCTAATTCATTGTAATTTACTTCATTTCCAACTTGTAATGCTAATGCTAACAAAAGATTATCTAATATTTCAGGTTTCCTAATCTCTGAAAATGCTAGAATATCTCTATACAAGTAACTACTTGCCAGATTTTTCAGCACTTCTCTTTCATTTCCTTTATCGTTTAACACTTCTGGATACATTCCATATAATAAGCGATTTTCAAGCTGTTGTTCGGCTTTTACATAGCCTTCCTTCATTTCAAATTCTTCCCATGAAATAGGAAATAATTCATATTCCCATTTTCTACCAGTTAATGGTTCGTTTAACTGATTTCCTAAATCAAATGATGATGAACCCGAAACAAATAGCTGCACATCAGTAAATTGGTCTGTGATGATTTTTAAAGTTAATCCTATCCCATTAATTCGTTGAGCTTCATCAATAAAGACTATTTTACTTTCACCTATAATACTTCTTATTTGTTCTGTATTGGGGCTAGTTAATAATTTTCTTGTAGATGGGTCATCTGCGTCTAAAAATAAAAACGCTTTTTCTTTAAGCAAATCCTTAATTAGTGTTGTTTTACCAACTTGTCTAGCACCCACAATTATTA
>JAMONB010000158.1 GCA_027066745.1 Flavobacteriaceae bacterium | reverse complement strand
AATAAGTAAAGTACCAGAGAGGTTATTTAAAAGTGTAAATTTGAATAAGTATAATGTGATAGTTTTAGTTTCAGGAGAATATAAAGGTCTAGACAAAAAAGATAAAGACAAATTAAAAAAATGGATAGAGCATGGCAATACGTTAATTACAATTGCAAATGCAAGTTCTTGGGCTGTAAAAAATAAAATAGTAAATGAAAGTTTAGTAGAAAATAAAATAGATTCTTTAAAAGTACCTAAAAGATTAAATTATGCTGATGTAAGAAATATTCATGGAAAGCAAAGTATTGGAGGTGCTATTTTTGAAGTTGACTTAGACATCACAAACCCGATAGGGTATGGGTACCACAGTAGAAAATTGCCCGTTTATAAAAATAATAGTGTCTGGCTATTGCCTAGTAAGAGTAAATTTTTAACTGTTGCAAAATATACAGATCATCCACATATTGATGGTTATATTACTAAAGAGAATTTAAACAATTATATGAGTAAAGCAGTATCAATACTAATAAGTAGAAAAGGAGATGGCAGGGTAGTATTATTTGCTGATAATCCTAATTTTAGAGGAGCTTGGTATGGTACTAATAAGCTTTTTATGAATGCCGTGTTTTTTGGATCACTACTCAATGTAAATTAGCATAAAATAACAAAAGGCTTATCAAATTTGATAAGCCTTTTGTTAAAGTTAATTTACCGTTTCAATAAATTTACGAACTTCTACATTTTTAAAATTACCTTAAAATTTGACTTCACGTTGTTTCGTCTAATTATTCAATGCCTCTACATTATTGTAATTTGACTTCACGTTGTTTCGTCTAATTATTCAATGCCTCAGCACCTCCAACAATTTCTAAGATTTCATTGGTAATGGCAGCTTGTCTGGCTTTATTATAGGTTAATAATAAATCATCACGTAATTCAGTAGCATTGTCTGTTGCTTTATGCATGGCTGTCATTCGAGCACCATGTTCAGCTGCAAAAGAATCTCTAACAGATTTGTACAATTGTGTTTTTAAAGACTTAGGAATTAATCCTTCAATAATTTCTATTTTTGAAGGTTCAAAAATATAATCTAAATTTACATTTGCATCACTTTTTGTTGGTACAATAGGTAAAAAAGGCTCGTGAGTAGTTATTTGTGTTGCCGCATTTTTGAAATTATTATATATAATTTCTATACTATCATAAGTTTCATCAGCAAATAGCTTCATTAAATGACTTGCAATGGTTGCTGTATTTTCAAAAGTTAAATTATCGAACAATTTACTATTGTTAGCAATAACCTTATACTCTTTAGATAATGAATCATTACCTTTTTTACCAATAGCAAGGATATCTACTTGTTTACCTTTATAAGAATTTTGAATTAAGTCAATAGATTTTTTTATTACAGATGAGTTGAAGCCTCCACACAAACCTCTATTAGAAGTAATCACGACTAAAAGTACTTTGTTAATTTCTCTTTGTTGAGCATATACGCTACCTACATCACCTTCTAAGGTAGCACTTAAACTTTGTAGTAATTCAGTTAATTTATTTGAATAAGGACGCATAGCAGTAATTGCATCTTGAGCCTTTTTTAATTTTGCAGCTGATACCATTTTCATAGCACTAGTAATCTGCATGGTAGATCCAATAGATGTAATTCTGTTACGTATTTCTTTTAAGTTTGCCATTTTTCCTGTCCTAAATCCTTTCCTAAAGGAAAGAACTTGTTTATGTATTAAATGATAATAAAATTACCAACGTTCTCCCCTTTTGGGGAGAACGAGAGGGGATTAATTATATTTAGCTGATAATTCTTTAGCAGTATTTTCTAAAACTTCTATTACCTCATCAGTTAATTTACCAGATTTTAATGTATCTAATGTATCTCTATGTTTTGTGTTTAAATAAGAAATAAACTCTTTTTCAAATTCTTTTACTTGATTAACAGGTACATTTTTTAATAAGTTTTTAGAACCTGCATAGATAATTGCAACTTGATCTTCAACCGTAAAAGGATCGTTTTGAGCTTGTTTTAGAATTTCAACATTACGTTTACCTTTTTCAATTACATTTAATGTTGCAGCATCTAAATCAGAACCAAATTTTGCAAAAGCTTCCAATTCACGATATTGTGCTTGATCTAATTTTAAAGTACCAGCTACTTTTTTCATCGATTTTATTTGAGCATTACCACCCACACGAGACACAGAAATACCTACGTTAATCGCTGGCCTTACACCAGAGTTAAATAAATCTGATTCTAAGAAGATTTGACCATCAGTAATTGAAATTACGTTGGTAGGAATATATGCTGAAACATCACCTGCTTGAGTTTCAATAATTGGTAATGCCGTTAATGAACCACCACCTTTTACTTTTCCTTTTAAAGAGTCAGGGACATCATTCATTTGTGCCGCAATTGTATTATCAACAACAACTCTAGCTGAACGCTCTAATAATCTAGAGTGTAAATAAAATACATCACCAGGGTATGCTTCACGTCCTGGAGGTCTTCTTAATAGTAAAGATACTTCACGATAAGCAACTGCCTGTTTAGATAAGTCATCATAAACAATTAATGCAGGACGACCAGTATCTCTAAAATATTCACCAATTGCTGCACCAGCAAAAGGAGCATATACTTGCATAGGTGCTGGGTCTGAAGCATTGGCAGCAACTATTGTAGTATATGCCATCGCACCTCTTTCTTCTAACATATTTGCAATACCAGCAACTGTAGACCCTTTTTGACCTATGGCAACATAGATACAGTATACGGGCTCTCCAGCATCATAAAATTCTTTTTGATTTAATATCGTGTCAATAGCAACAGTAGATTTACCAGTTTGACGGTCACCAATAATCAATTCACGCTGGCCTCTTCCTACAGGTATCATGGCGTCAATAGCTTTAATACCTGTTTGTAAAGGTTCAGTTACAGGCTCACGAAAAATAACCCCAGGTGCTTTACGCTCTAAAGGCATTTCAAAAGTTTCTCCTTTTATTGGTCCTTTACCGTCTATAGGTAGGCCTAGAGTGTTTACTACTCTACCAACAATACCTTCACCAACTTGTAATGAAGCAATACGTTCTGTACGTTTTACTGTAGACCCTTCTTTAATTTCAGTAGAATGCCCTAATAATACAACACCCACATTATCATCTTCAAGGTTTAATACTAAGCCTTCAAGGCCGTCTTCGAATTGTACTAATTCACCATATTGTGCATTTGCTAACCCGTAAACACGTGCAATACCATCACCTACTTGTAAGACGGTTCCAACTTCATCTAATGATGCGTTACCATCAAAATTTGCTAGTTGTTGTTTTAAAATTGCTGATACTTCAGCAGGTTTTATTGTTGCCATATCTAATTTGTTATTTAGTGATTCTAGTTTAATTGTATGATATCACTAGTTACTTATATTAATTTGTTGCGTTTAGTTATTAATTAACTCTCTACGTAAATTATTCATTTTCCCTGAAATGCTAGCGTCAAATTGTTTGTCGCCAACACGTAAAATAAACCCTCCAATAATACTGGGGTCTATGGTGTTTTTAAGTGTTACGTTTTTACCAGTTATTTCTTTAACCTTGGCTAGAACTTTTTGTTCTAAATCTTTTGTTAAAGGAATAGCCGTAGTAACCTTAGCAATTTGAATCCCTTTAGAAAGGTCAAATAGTATTGTATATTGTTTTGCTACTTCAGATAAAAGAGGTAATCTTTTATTCTCAATAAGTTGATTGATTAAACTTTGAGAAGTTTTATTGATGTTGCTAAAAACAGCCAATAATGCAGATTTTTTAATCTTTGATTTTACTACAGGACTTTTAAGTAGAGACTGTAATTCTTTACTTTCGTTAATTGTTGAAGCTATTAATTGCATATCTTCATTAACCTTGTCAGCTTGTTTTAAATCTGTTGAAAGACTTAAAACTGCTTTAGCATATCTTATGGCAGCTCTAGATTCTCTCATATTAATTTAACTTGATATCTTTTAGCGTATCTTCAACTAATTTTAGTTGTTTGCTTTCGCTAGATAATTCTTCTTTTACTACTTTTTCAGCAATATCAATTGATAAACTTGCTACTTGTTTTTTTATGTCTGCTATAGCAGCAGATTTTTCGTTCTGAATAGCAACTTTAGTCTGCTCCATTAATTTATTAGCTTGTACTTTTGCTTCCTCTTTAGCTTCAGTAATCATATTATTTTTGATTTCTCTAGCTTCTTTAAGCATTGCATCCCTTTCCGTTCTAGCTTCTTTTAAAATTTTCTCATTGTCAGCAGTGATATTTTGCATTTCTTGACGGGCTTTTTCAGCTTCAGCTAATGCATTTTTTATACCATCTTCACGTTCGTTTACGGCATTCAAAATTGGACCCCAAGCATATTTCCTTAATAAGAAAATTAATGCTAAAAATAATAGTGTTTGCCAAATAAATAGCCCAAAAGAAAATTCGTTTAATAACTTATCCATAGTTTAATCTTTAAAAACATTAATTAAAACTAGTAATAACCAACCGTTATTACTAGTTTTAGACTTTTAGTATTTTTATTAAGCTGCAAATAATGCTGCGAAACCAATACCTTCAATAAGTGCTGCTGCAATCAACATCGCAGTTTGAATCTTACCAGTAGCTTCTGGTTGACGAGCAATAGCATCCATTGCTGACCCACCAATTCTACCAATACCAATTCCTACTCCGATTACAATTAAACCTGCACCTACAATTTCTGGAATGTTCATAATATAAATATTTAATAATTAATGTTCATGTTCCTCGGCTGCAGAACCAAAATATAATGCCGATAATACTGTAAATATATATGCTTGTAATGCTGCTACTAACAATTCTAATATCATTAAACCAAATGCTAATCCGAATGACAATGGACTGCCAATCCAACTTTTAAATAAAAACATTAAACCAATAATACTCATCAATACTACGTGACCCGCTTTCATATTAGCATATAACCGTATCATTAAAGCAAAAGGTTTAATAAATGTACCTAGCAATTCTATTGGAGCTAAAATTATTTTCATAGGTGCAGGAACGCCAGGCATCCAGAAAATATGTTTCCAATAATCTTTCTTTGCTGTAAATGTTGTAATAAGGTATGTTAAGATTGCCAATGAAAAAGTTATGGCAATATTACCTGTAATATTTACACCTAGTGGAGTAAGTCCAAATAAATTTACAAACCAAATAAAGAAAAATATGGTTAGTAAATAATTCATGTATTTTTTATAATGCTTTTCTCCAATGTTTGGGATAGCAATTTCATCTCTTATATAGAGTACTATAGGCTCTAATATACGTCCAGGTCCCTTTCCAATTCCTCCATTTTTTGCATATGATTTCCCTAAACTGCTAAATACTAAAAATATGATTAAACTGGTAATGATAATCATCATTACATTTTTAGTAATTGATAAATCTAAAGGTTTTTCATTAGACTCAAACCCTTTTTTATTATAATGAATTGTTCCGCTGCTATCTGTCTTGTAAATATGACCATTATTGTGTGATATAGCATAATAATTACCATTACTTTCTGCAACACTCTCACCGTGGTGGAATTTTGAGGATGAGAAAAATTGCAAACCATTATCCCACAATATAATTGGTAAGGGGAAAGTTAAATAATCTGTAACGTGAAAATCATGAGAGTCTAATAAGTGATGCTTAATATCAGCTTTGATTTGTTCTTTTAATGTCAACGCTTTTCCATGTTCATCATGTTGCGTAACTTCATGCTGAACTGCTTCAGAACTCTCATGCTGGGCATTTGTCTTGAGAACAGTCAATAAAAATATAAAAGTAAGTAAGTTAAGTATTTTTTTTCTTTGCATATCACTTCAATAAGTCAGTGTCTATAAAATCCGTGCAAAGATACTGTTTTATGTGAAATTCAAAAATAATTTTGAGGTTTTATTTGTTCTTTTTTTACCTTATTAAATGATGCTTTTTTTACTTTAAATTATTGAGTAAATTAACTAATGAATAGGTTTCAATGACCAAGCATATAGTATATGGTACAAAGAATGAAGTAAACTCTAATGTGTTGATGTCTCCATCTGCTTTGTACGAAGTGTAAAAGAGAATGAAAAAGAGAATAAATTTCATAAAACTACCAGCCATAAAGAGATAACCTAATTGTGCTTTAAATTTCTCTCTAAAAACATATAAAAACATATAAACGCCTATAGCTAAAAAATAGTTCATAGTGTATGCCAAAACAATTTTATGTGCGAAAAGAGGTGAATTTATATAGCGTAGAACTAAAAGGTGTATCCCAAAAAAGATAATAATGCTTATAGATAATAGTAAACTAAAACGCTTTAATGGATTATTCATGTTTACTGCTGTTCATTACTTATCTTTTCTAATTGCTTAACTATACTCCATATTGAAGCAATGAGACCAATTAAAATAAATCCTAAAGTGAATAATTTTTTCTCCATTAAAAAGTAATTATCTAGCTTTTTACCTAAATAAACGGCTAGATAAATAGTTGCACCTAATTGAAAGCCAATACCTGTAAAACGAATGTATTTATTAAGCTGTCCTTTCGATTTTTTGCTCATTCTTTAATGCCTTTACCGAACCTTTCATTGTACATGAAGCATTAAAGGTAGCACCTGGCTCAACAGATAATTTACCTAAAACAACATCGCCCGTAATTGTAGCTGTAGCTTTTAAAGATAATAATTGATCTACATTAAGGTTGCCAGAAAATTTACCTTCAATATCTGCATTACTACAGTCAATAGTACCTTCTACAAAACCATCTTTACCAATAACAACTCTGCCAGAAGTTTTAATTTTACCTTCAACTTTTCCATCAATTCTGAAGTCACCTTCAGATTTTATATCACCAACAAATGATGAATTTTTACCTATAATGTTACGCTCAAATACTTGGGTTGGGTTAATTTTTTTTTCAGAAAACATAATTTTAATTTTTTAATTTACACTCCGTTTAAACTCATTTTTATCACTTAGGGGAGTAATATCAAATTGTTAAATAAATATTTCTTTTTCTTAGTTGTCTGTTTTTTTATTCAATTCTGAAGAATCATAACTGTCAATATTGTCTAAAATTTCAACAGCATGTTTTCCTTCTTCAGTGTTAGGAAAACTCAAAGCAACAAAGCTTAATGCTTCTTTAAAAGCTTTTGTCCCTTTAGTTTTCATTTGAATGTAAGCCTTTAATAATTCTAATTTTGAAATTATTGCTTCGCTTTCAAATTGTTTAATTGCTTTTTCTACCTTTTGAGAGGCTCTATCGTAATGTTGAAAATCAAAATCACAATAAGCATCATTGTAAATAGCTTCAGGTGAATGTTTGTCTTCAGTAGATGCTATTTGATCTGGATTTAAGATAATAGTTGCATATCTTGAATCTGGATAATTGTTAACGACTACACCTTTGTATTTATTGCTTCTCAGTTCATCAAAGTTAGCATAAATTTTATATAGGTGGTAATTTATAGGAAGAATTAATTTTTCTTTAGGGTTAAAACGTAATAGTTTCTCTAATTTATCAGCTGCTAATTGATATTCTTTAAATTGCTCTTTGTAGATGATTCCTAGTTTATAGTAAGCATCGTTTCGTAAAGTAGAAATACTGTCAAGGGCGTTTTTTTCTGTTGGAATTCTGCTTATATAATAGTCTAATTCGTATTTTTTTGAAGTGTCAAAAGTATTTGCAGTAGCTAAATTTTCTATTTCTTTAGAATTCTTTTTAACTGATTTTTTTGCTGATAAACGCCAATTGTCACCTAAGGTTCTGTTACCCCATGTTCTTCTAAATTCTTGCTTGCCAAATCCTGAAACACTAGTGTTGTAAAAATAAAATTTACCACCTTTAGATTTCCCGATAGTATTGCCTTTGTCTATACTACCAAAACCATTAGTAGTTTTTAATGAGTTTTCAAGTTTGATTTTTGCTAATTCTTCAATTTTTTTAAGACTATCAATGTGTTTTTGATAAAACAACTCTTGTTCAGGTTTTGTAAGGCTAGCAACCATTAAAATACTATCATTGTTTTTTGCAATAGATTCATAAGCAATTACTTCTTCTAAACTTTCACGTTTTCTAATAATACGCCTTATGCGTTTTTCATTTTTATTTTTTGTAATTAAGATAATACTGTCATAATAAGCTCCAGCCACCTCAAACTTTATATTGTCAAAATAGATGTTACCTAATTGTTCATAGGTTAATTCTTTTTGAAATTCTTTTCCTTGCTCAGTTCTTAATGATTTTTCAAAGTCTAAAATAGCTGTATTTGTACTATCGTTTTGTGTTTCAATAACTCCTTTTTGATAAAGTAATTCATCTAGATAAGGTCTATTTTCTCTTTCTTTAATTAGCTTTTGTAATGTGCTTAATAATTGATTGGTGCTGTCTTGTTGTGTATAGTTTTTTGCTCTATCAATTTGAGCATGAATTTTATATCGATATGGTGCTTTTTTGAATCGAGCTAATTTTTCGAAATATAAATTTGAAGAATCTATTTTTTGTTCACTTCTATACAATTGCCCTAAAATAAATAGATTTCTTGCTTTTTGTTTTGAGTCAACTGAAAATAATACAGCACTATCTAAGTGGCGAATTACTAAATCTGTACTATCTATTGCTTGATATGCCATTGCCATGGAAGTGTGGCCATCTTCAATAATGTCTAAAGGTAGATTTTTATTCTTGAGTAGGTATTCAAGAGTTTCTATTGCCAGTTCTTCATTTTGCAGTCTGACTAAAGTTTTAGCTTGCCAAACTCTTGCTAAGTCTTTTAGTCCATTTTTGGTGTGGTTTTCTAAAATGAAATTAAAAGCTTCTAGTGCAGGAACAAAGCGTTGTGAATAATATCTCGCTTTACCTAACAACAAATAAGCATCATCAATTTGTTTGTTGCGTTCTCTACCGTTGATATCCATTGAATGCTTCTGAATAGCTTTGATAGATTTCTCTTCAGCTTTGTCAAAACCTTGAGCAGTACTTTCATTTTGAGATTTTTGTTGAGGTTTGTTATTCGTAGAAGGTAAATTTAATACTTCAATCTCTTTTTCTTCAATTTTTAAAGGCTCAATGGGTAGTAGTTTCCAAAAGTTATCATCATAATTATCGTCTAATTGAAGTTTGGCTTGATCAAAGGCAACTTGACCATTGTATAATACATTGTATTTTGTGCTAAGACCGTGCATACTTCTGTTTAAAAGTGCATTTTTTTTAGTAGAACAACTAAAAAAAATAACTAAAAAACAACTAAGAAGTAGTTTAATGAAAATGTTTTTACTCAAAATTCGAATTTGTCTATTTAATTAACTTAAAACCTAGAGAATTATTGTAATATAATGGGTGTAAAAGTACAAATTAATTGATACTTATTTGAATGGTAAGATTAGTGTTGAGTTTTAGGTAGGTATATACTAATACTCAAACACTCCAAACTTACTTTTAATGGTCAGTTTTTTTGTAGTTGAAGTTTCAACTCGACCTACAATTTGAGCATCTACATTAAACGATTTAGAGATTTTGATAATCTCTTCAGCGATTTCTTGAGGCACATACAATTCCATTCTGTGTCCGCAATTAAAGACTTGATACATTTCTTTCCAATTGGTATTTGATTGTTCTTGTATCAATTTGAAAAGTGGAGGTACATCAAATAAATTATCTTTTACGATATGTAATTTATCAATAAAGTGAAGAATTTTTGTTTGAGCTCCACCACTACAATGAACCATGCCATCAATCTGATGGGCGTATTTATTTAATATCTCTTTAATGATAGGAGCATAGGTACGTGTTGGTGACAAAACTAATTTTCCTGCATTTATAGGTGAATTATTAATGGTGTCAGTTAATTTAATGTTTCCTGAATAAATCAAATCTTCAGGTACAGCATGATCAAAACTTTCAGGATATTTTTCAGCCAAATCTTTTGAGAAAACATCATGACGTGCAGATGTGAGTCCGTTGCTACCCATACCACCATTATATTCCTTTTCATAAGTTGCTTGTCCAAATGAAGCCAAGCCAATAATTACATTGCCTGCTTTGATGTTTGCATTGTCAATAACATCAGTTCTTTTCATTCTTGCAGTAACTGTAGAGTCAACAATAATGGTTCTGACCAAATCACCAACATCGGCAGTTTCTCCACCAGTAGAGTGAATGGTTATACCATAATTAGCCATCTCTTTTAATAATTCTTCAGTACCATTAATAATGGTTGAGATAACTTCACCAGAAATTAAATTTTTGTTTCGCCCAATAGTTGATGAAAGCATAATGTTGTCTGTTGCACCAACACACAATAAATCATCAATATTCATAATTAAAGCGTCTTGAGCAATACCTTTCCAAACTGAAATATCACCAGTTTCTTTCCAATACATATATGCCAAAGATGATTTAGTACCAGCACCATCAGCATGCATAACCAAACAATACTCCTCATCATTAGTTAAAAAATCGGGTACAATTTTACAAAATGCTTTAGGAAAAAGACCTTTGTCAATATTACTAATTGCTTTGTGAACATCTTCTTTTGAAGCAGAAACTCCTCTTAAATTGTAACGTTGGTCTTCAGCACTCATTTGTTTTTATTTAAAAGATATAATTTTTTCTTGTCATAATCAATAACTGCTTTTCCTTTTTCTAAAATATCAGCCCCAATAATTCCGTTAATAGGTTTTGCTTTTTGTTTAATCAAAGCACTATTAATATGTGATAAGTCTATCAAAACTAAGCTTACCTTTTTTAATTTGAAGCCACCTATTTTTAAATTGTTTTTTTTTGCAATTTGAGTGTCAATTTCACCTTCACCAGCTCCAGCTGCTTTGTGTTCAGAGTCTTTAGGGTTTAAATTAAATTTTTCAATTTCATCAAAACCTACACAAGAGTTTGACGCACCAGTATCTAAAATAAATTTCCCCTTTTTACCATTTATTTTGGCTTTAATTTCAAAATGATTGGTGGCAATTTTTTTAAGTTTAATACAATGATATTCTTTATGACTTAGGTATTCTCTTAAGCTCATTTAAATTACAGACTTAAATTGTTCTAAAAAGCGAATATCATTTTCAAACAACATTCTAATGTCTGGTATTTGATACAATAACATTGCGATACGTTCAATACCCATTCCGAATGCAAAACCACTGTATTTTTCTGAATCGATATTTGTGTTTTTTAATACGTTAGGGTCAACCATACCACAGCCCATAATTTCTAACCAGCCTGTGCCTTTAGTTATTTTATAATCAGTTTCAGTTTTTAGTCCCCAATAAATATCAACTTCAGCACTCGGTTCTGTAAAAGGAAAATAGGATGGACGTAATCTGATTTTAGATTTGCCAAACATCTCTTTGGTAAAATAAATTAAGGTCTGTTTTAAATCAGCAAAAGAGACGTCAGTATCAATATACAAACCTTCTACTTGATGAAAAATACAATGTGAACGTGCAGAAATATCTTCATTTCTAAATACTCGCCCAGGAGAAATAGTTCTAATTGGCGGTTTGTTGTTTTCCATATAGCGTATCTGTACTGAAGATGTATGCGTACGTAACAACATATCTTTTTCTACTTGGCTAGACTTCTCTACAAAGAAAGTGTCTTGCATATCTCTTGCAGGGTGGTATTCAGGAAGGTTCAATGCTGTGAAGTTATGCCAGTCATCTTCAATCTCTGGTCCTTCAGAAATATTAAACCCTATCCGTGAAAACACATCAATAATTTGATTTTTTACGATTGAAATCGGATGACGAGCACCTAATTCAATAGGTTCAGCAGGTCTGGTTAAATCACCATAATTACTTTTTGTTTCAGCACTGTTAGATATCAATTTTGATAGCTCAGAAACTTTGTCTTCTGCTGAGTTTTTTAATTTGTTTAATGCCTGTCCAAAATCTTTACGTAGTTCAGCATCAACATTCTTAAATTCTGCAAATAATCCTTTGAGTAATCCTTTACTACCTAGATATTTTATTCTAAAAGCTTCAATTTCATCTTTAGAAGTGGTTTTAAAATCTTTTACTTCGCTAATCAATTTATGTACTTTATCTAACATTGGCTTTTTATATTGCTTGCAAATTTAATCTTTTTCTTTAATTAAATAGTGAGAAAAAAAATGAATATGGATAATAGAATTCAAACGTTTTCGTTAGTACTAATATATTGAAAAATAATTAGGTTAAAAAAGTTAAGATATTACTATTTTAATTATTTTTGTACCATTGAATTATAAAATAAATAAAAAGACCCTAATAAAATTATGAATTGAGTACTCTAAAGTGTTTGTAAGTTAGAAGAATACTAAGTAATGGATGCTTAATAAGTCTCGAAATGACCAATAAAAAACAATAAATTAATAAGACATGAACCGAGCATATTAAACTTTTTAATATAATTTAAGGGGTTAAATGCGAACACATGTGACCAAAAAAACAATAAATTAA
>JAMONB010000157.1 GCA_027066745.1 Flavobacteriaceae bacterium | reverse complement strand
AAACAATAACTGTTGGAGATAATAATACTATTAATATAACTTTAGCAGAAGATGCAAACGCATTAGATGAAGTGGTTGTTGTAGGTTATGGTTCACAAACAAGAGCAAAAGTAACAGGAGCTGTATCTACAGTTACTGCTGATGATATGGTAAATATACCTACCACTAATGCTATAGAGGCTTTACAAGGTAAAGCTTCTGGTTTAACATTAATAAACAGTGGGTCTCCTGGCTCTGCTCCTACAGTAAGAATTAGAGGTGTAGGTACTTATGGGAATAACAATCCTATTTTTGTAGTTGATGGAGTTATTGTTGATAATATAGATGGGTTAAGTGCTGAAGATATTGAATCTACTAGTGTCTTAAAAGATGCTTCTACAACAGCTGTATTTGGATCGCTAGGAGCAAATGGTGTTATTGTGATTAAAACTAAATCTGGTAAAAAAGGAAAAACAATTTTTAATTTTAATACCTATTTAAGTTCTAAATTTAAACCTAAAACATTAGATTTATTAAATTCTGATCAATACGTATCTTATGTTACAGATATGATGCAAAATGCGGGTTCAACAGCTCCACCTCGATTTGCTGATGCCGCTTTTATAAGTAATAATGTTGATTATCAAGATGCAATATTTCAAAACGCAGTTTCTCAAAATTATGTTTTAAGTGCTTCAGGTGGTAATGAAAATTCAAAATTTAGATTTTCTGGAAATTATCAAACTCAAGAAGGTACAATGATTAATACTGCTTTAGATAAATATTCTTTTAGATTGAATAGTGAGTTTAATAAAGGGAAGTTTACATTTGGCGAAACATTATCGCTTACCTATGCAGAGCAAGACCCTTTAATATTGGCTTTTAGTGTTTCGCCTCTTGAAAATGCATTTAAAATTGCTCCATACTTACCAATTCTGAATTCGGATAATATTGGCGGATATAGTGAGTTAGATGCTACTCAAGATGTTAACAATACAAGAAACCCTTTAAGAACATTAAATAGAGAGACTCAGTTAAATAAAAATATTAATGTGTTAGGTAATGTATATGCAAAAATAAATATCTTTAAAGATTTAGAGTTTAAAACTGCTATAGCAATGAATTTTTTCGATAATAAATTCAAAAAAGAAGAATTACCTTATGGTACAGGTGCAACATTACAGACAGATACTAGATTTTCATATTTTGATTATAGACGTAATACGATAACATTTCAAAACAGTTTATTGTTTACCAAAACGTTTAATGAAAAACATAACTTTGAAGTTTTAGCACTTGCGGAACAACGTAAACAAAAGACAACTACTTTTGGAGGTCAAGGAACTACAGCTCTTGGTCTTAGAGATATTTCTAATGTCTCATCTACCGCAGGAACTGTAGATTATAATAAATTAGGTTATTTAGGAAGATTAAATTACGACTATGATGGTAAATATGTTTTTGCTGCGTCCATAAGAAGAGATGCTTCTTCTAGGTTTGGTGCAAATCAACGATGGGGTACTTTTACTTCTTTTGCTGCTGGTTGGGTTATTAGTAAAGAAAATTTCTTTAATCAAGATGGTTTTATGAACTATTTAAAATTAAGATTTAGTACAGGTACAGCTGGAAATGATGCAAGTGCAGGAGATTATGCTTATGAATCTAGTTTACTAGCAAATTATTTCTATACTAGCGGAGTAGAAGGTATAGCTGTAAGTAGATTAGCAAATCCTGATTTAAAATGGGAAGAAACAAAAATGACAAATATTGGTGTTGATTTTGGGTTTTTAAATAATGCATTAACATTTAGTGCTGAGTATTATGATAATACCAGTTCAGATTTAATAGTATTAGTTAGAGCAGCAGAATCTGTTGGTGTGCCCAATGCAACACCAAGAAATTTTGGTGGTGTTACAACTAATGGGATGGAGTTTAATCTTGGTTATAAAAAGAGTGAAGGTGACTTTACTTGGTCTGCTAATTTTAACTTAAGTACGACTGATAATGAAGTTACTAAAATAAAAGAAAAGGCATTGTTTAGTGGAGCTAAACCTAATGTACTAGCAGGAGAGCAAATATCAAGATTAACAGAGGGTGAAGCTATTTGGCATTTTTATGGTTATGTAACTGATGGTATTTTTCAAACTCAAGCAGAAATCGATGCTGCAGCTGTTCAATCTGTTGATAATCCAGCAACTGCAGATGTGGATGAAGGTACTAGACCTGGAGACATTCGTTTCAAAGATATCAATGGAGATGGTAAAATAAATGAAGATGATCGTGCAGTTATTGGAAATCCTTTTCCAAAAATTAATTATGGATTCTCTTTTGATGCCAATTACAATAATTTTGATTTCAATTTATTCTTTACAGGTGTTTCAGGTAATGATATTTTTAATGCAAGTCGTTATTATTTAGACGGAGCAAGTCAAGTTACCAATGCTTCAACTGCTGTATTAGATCGTTGGACACCTTCTAATCCATCAACTACGCAGCCTAGAGCTATACAAGGAGATCCAAATAGAAACACAAGAGTTTCTGATCGTTATGTAGAAGATGGATCTTATTTAAGACTTAAAAATGTTGCATTAGGTTATAGTTTACCTTCTACAACTTTAGATAGTTTTATTGGAGGTGCTTTGTCTAAGTTTAGACTTTATATAAGTGCCCAAAATTTGTTTACAATTACAGATTATTCAGGCTATGACCCTGAAATAGGACCTTCATTAGGAATTGCAGCAACTAACGGAAACAGCAATACTGAAATAGGAGTTGATAGAGGGCAATACCCTCAATCAAAATCACTATTAGTAGGATTACAAATACAGTTTTAATAAAAAAATTATATCATGATGAAAAAACAATATTTAGTTTTGATTTTTGTTTTCCTTCTTTTAAATTCGTGTAAAACGGATGACTTAGAGTTAAACAACGGAAATGCAATTGCTGAACCCACTTTTCCAGCTACAAGAGCTGAATTAGAAGCTGCAATTAACGGAACATATTCACCGCTGCAATCACAAGGTTTATATGGTAGGTATTTAACATATATGTATGATTATATGGCAGGAGATGAAGCTTATGTTGGTCCAACCAGAGGTACACCTGACTTAAGAAATTTTTTAGAATATACATTCACAGCGACAAACAATGATATTTATTTATATTGGAAAAACGCATACAATGGAATCTCTAGATCTAATCTTATTTTAGATAGAATTGATAGAATTAATAATTTTTCTGAAACTGAAATGCCTCAAGCTGATAAAGATAATTTTATTGGTCAAGCACGGTTTTTAAGAGCATTTTATTATTTTTTATTGGTTGAACGTTTTGGAGATATTCCACTTTATACAACAGCCGATGTAGATTATAATGGTTTATCAAAGTCACCCAAAGCTGATGTATATCAATTAATTATTAGTGATTTAGAAGATGCTAGTGCTAAGCTTAAGCTAAAATCTGCTGCAGAAGCAGGTAGAGCTACTAAAGGATCAGCAGATGCACTATTAGGTAAAGTGTATTTATATAGTAAAGATTATGCTAAAGCTAAAGTTGCATTTGATAAAGTGATTACAAGTGGAGAGTATAGCCTTACTGCAAATTACTTTGATAATTTCGAAAATGAACATGAAAATAATAGTGAATCTGTTTTTGAAGTGCAGTTTGCCTATAGTGGTGGAGGTGCATGGGCTTATGTAGATTGGGGTGGTCAAGATAATGGCGACTCTGAGACATCATTTAAATCAATTGAATATGGTGGTTTAGGTGGATTTCATAATAATGATCCCTCGCATAGTTTAGTCAATGAGTATGAAGCGGGTGATTCTAGAAAATCTGATAGCTTTTATTTTACTGGTGATGCGTGGTCTGGTGGTGTTGTAGGTGCAATAAGCCCTGCTGCAGCTCCTGCTTATTGGAGAAAGTATCAAAAAGCATATAATCAAGGAAGTGATGGGGCAGGATTGTCTGATATTAACCATAGAGTTATTCGTTATGCAGATGTTTTATTAATGGCCGCTGAGGCTGAAAATGAACTAGGAAATTCTTCTTCTGCGATAGGCTTAATGAATCAGGTAAGAGATAGAGTTGGAATGGCTAACTATGGTGCTACAGCAATGAATGCAACTTATCCTGTTACTTCAAAAGCTCAAATTTTTACTGCAATTGTTCATGAAAGAAGAGTTGAATTATCTGGTGAGCAATCTCGTTTTCCTGATTTATTACGTTGGGGAATGTCTAATACAATTGCAGGTTTTATAGTAGGAAAACATGAGTTATTTCCAATACCTCAAAAAGAGTTTGATACAAATTCAAACCTTACTTCTGCAGATCAAAATCCTGGATATTAATTTTCAATTAGTTATATGATTAAAAAAAACTGACTTTTAAAAAAAGTCAGTTTTTTTTATTTACTAACTTTGCTATAATATATTAATTGTACTGATATGAGTTTCTTTAATAAAAGAATAATTAAAATTTTATATTTCTTTAATTTGTTTTTGGTATTACCTTTTATTATTTCTTGTTCAAATAATAAAGTCAGTAAAAAAAGTTCTGAAAAATTATTTCAAAAAATAGAATCAAAAAATTCAGGTATATCTTTTAATAATAAATTAACCGAAACAAATGAATTAAACTATTTCAATTACTCCTATATTTATATGGGAGGTGGCATATCTGTAGGAGATTTCAATAATGATAATCTCACAGATATTTACTTTACAGGAAATATGGTTGAAAATAAAATGTATCTTAACCAAGGAAATTTGCATTTTAAAGATGTTGCAAAAATTTCCAATTCTGAATTGAAAGGGGTTTGGTCTTCTGGAACGACAACTGTAGATATTAATAATGATGGCTTGTTAGATATTTATGTGTCTGTTTCAGGAAAAAAGGGCCCTTACAAAAACAAATTACTAGTAAATCAAGGTGTCAACGAAAGTGGTATCCCAATTTTTAAAGAGGAAGCCGAACACTATAATATAGCTGATGAAGGACGTTCTCAACAAAGCGTATTTTTTGATTATGATAATGATGGCGATTTAGACCTTTATGTCATAAATTACCCAATAACTGATTTTAAAATATCCATTTTTTATTATCAAGCCATGCTTAAAAATCCATTAATGATATCATCGAGTCACTTGTATAGAAATAATGGAGATTTAACCTTTACCAATGTTACTCAAGAATCAGGCTTATTATCTTTTGGTTTGAGTATAGGCATTAGTGTTGCTGATTTAGATAAAGACGGCTTTAAAGATATTTATGTGTCAAACGATTTTGCGAGTCCAGATTTTATCTATTTTAATAATGGTGATGGAACATTCTCAGAAAGAAGTAAAGAAGTAACTAAACAAACTTCTTTTTATGGAATGGGAATCGATATTGCTGATTTTAATAATGATGGTCTTTTAGATATTGTGCAGTTAGATATGTCGCCAAGTTCTCATAAACGATCAAAGGAGAATATGGCAAGTATGGATCCGTTAAATTTTCAAGAGATTGTTAATTCAGGACTACACCATCAGTATATGTATAATACATTACAATTAAACAGAGGTTTTAAGAAAGATAGTTTACCTGTGTTTAGTAATATTGCTGCTTTTTCAGGTGTTAAATCTACAGACTGGAGTTGGGCAGCTCTTTTAGCTGATTTTGACAATGATGGCTATAAAGATTTATTTGTGTCAAATGGTACACGAAGAGATATCCATAATAACGATTTTTTTAGCCAATTTAAAAAGAATGGATATTTTGGTTCAAAACAAAAACACCAAAAAGATGATTATAAAATAATTGAAAAAATGCCTTCAGAACCATTGGCAAATTTCCTTTTTTCTAATAATAAAAACCTAACATTTACTAATAAAAGTGATGATTGGGGCTTAGGTGATAAAAATTTCTCAAATGGAGCTGCTTATGCTGATTTTGATAATGATGGAGATTTAGATTTGGTAGTAAGTAATATTGACTCAGAAGTAGGTTTTTATGAGAACACTTCAAATAATAAAGAGAGTTCAAACTATTTAAAAATAGTATTTAACGGAACAGAAAAAAATAAGTTAGGAATTGGCAATACGGTTACTATTTATAACAATGGAAAGCTTCAATTGTCTGAATTGATGCTTACACGTGGTTATCAATCCTCTATGGAACCTATCCTCTATTTTGGTGTTCAAAATGAATCAATTATCGATTCTTTGACTGTGCAATGGACAGACGGAAGTATTCAAAAATTAATCAATATTAAAACAAATCAGACATTAGTATTAGATTATAAAAACGCTATAAAAAATACGTTTAAAAATACATTTTTGAGAGAAAATAAACTTTTTACAGATATCACTAATGAAACAGATATCAACTTTATACATCAAGAAAATGATTATTTTGACTATAATAAAGAACCTTTACTACCACATAAGATGTCACAATTTGGACCAAGTATAACCGTTGGTGATGTAAATGGAGATGAATTAGATGATTTTTGGGTTGGCGGGGCTTTATATCAAGCGGGTGAATTGTACATTCAAGATCAACAAGGTAAATTTAAAAAATCAACCATTAAAACCTTTGAAAATGATAAAAATTATGAAGATTTAGACGGTCTCTTTTTTGACGCTGATAATGATGGTGATTTAGATTTATATGTAGTAAGCGGAGGTAATGAGTTTCAAGCTAATCATAAACAATATCAAGACAGAATTTATATTAATGATGGTCGTGGAAACTTTATAAGAGATGAAACTGCAATCCCTCAATTTTATGAAAGTGGAGCAAAAGTTATTCCAATTGACTTTGATAAAGATGGTGATTTAGATTTGTTTGTAGCGAGTAGATTAACACCTCAGAATTACCCAACACCAGCTACAAGCTATTTGCTAGAAAATGTTAGTACAAAAACTAATGTACAGTTTAAAGATATTACAGGAAAATCAAAGTCTACCTTTAAAAATTTAGGATTGGTAACTGATGCTATAGCTATAGATTTTGATAATGACAATGATGATGACTTGATTGTTGTAGGTGAATGGATGCCTATAACTTTTTTAGAAAATGACAACAATACCTTTAAAAATATTACAGATAAAAATATCTTAAAAAATACTGTAGGCTGGTGGTATAGTATAGAAAAATCTGATTTGGATAATGATGGTGATTTAGATTTTATAGTAGGGAATTTGGGTCTAAATTATAAATATAAAGCCTCTCCAGAAAAGACTTTTGATGTATTTGCTAATGATTTTGATAATAATAATAGTCAAGACATTGTTTTAGGGTATTATGAAGGTGAAACTCAATACCCTGTCAGAGGCAGAGAATGTTCTTCACAACAGGTTCCTGGTATTAAAAACAAATTTAAAAATTACGAAAAATTTGCAAATGCAAATTTGGTAGATATTTATACGGAAGATAAACTTAAAAAAGGAATTCATTACAAAGCACAAACCTTTGCTTCAATAACTGTAGAGAATTTAGGGAATAGCGAATTTAAAAGCACAAAATTATCAACAGAAGCCCAATTTTCTTCTATAAATACAATTTTAATCGATGACTATACGAAAGACGGTAACAAAGATATTTTAGTAGCTGGAAATTTATTTGTATCCGAGGCTGAAACCCCTCGTAATGATGCTTCTATTGGACTATTATTAACAAATAAAGGAATCAATTCAGTTTCATTAAATGAATCAGGGTTTTTAGCTGATAAAGATGTGAAAAATATGAAATCAATCATTATAAATGGAAACAAATGCATCCTTGTAGCCAATAATAATAGTGTGTTACAGGTTTTTAAAATTAACTCAATTCGCCAATAAATACAAAATAGGGATTTCCTTTTCTTATAAAAACAAACTCAAAACGTTTAATCAACGTTTTGAGTTTGTTTTTTTATTTTATACAATCACCATTTGCCTGAGTATATTTTGCAACGATTTCCATTTGTGGACGGTATCGGAAAATAATAAAAGGAATAGCTGCTATATGTCTAGTCCTAAAATACGGCTACAGGTTAAAAGGAAATATCAATCATTCTGTTTGTAGATGGTGTTTTAATAGTATTCCTCTTGATGAATTTGCAAAATTACAAAGCTATCATGTAGATTATTGTAAACACTGGCTTTAAAGGATATGTGGCTCAAGAGTTTTCCCCATTCATGAAGATAAAATGGCTACTCTAAAAGAAGCTGTTCATACTTGTGATGTGTAAATCACAAACTATTACCTACTCCTATGAGGATGGTAGAAAATATAATTACTGCCAAACCTAACCAAAGCGTTTGCATTGTTTTTTTAGAAACGCCTTTCCATTCTTTAAAGTACAAGCCCCAAAGTGAACTGAATATAATGATAAATGCCATATGTAGTGTCCAGCTCGCAAACTTATACTTCTCTCCTAAAAAGGTCTCTCCCATACCATAAAAGAAAAATTGAAAATACCACGTTACACCACCTGCAATGGCTAAGAGGTAATTTTTTGGTTTATTAGGAATCTCTTTATCTGTAAAATCTCCAAACGTTTTATTTTTAAAACTCAAGGCTATCGTCCAAATAAAATTGGTTAAAAAACCTCCCCAAAGTACCCAAACAATAACAGGATTGTTTTGAAATAAATCTTTAACACCAAATTTTAAAGCTTCTTCTGCTATTGGTTTTCCTACCGCCAACCCAAATGCAAAACAAGCACTCAATATCCCCGAGATTACTGCTATAATCATTCCTTTTGAAAGATTAAATTCTTCAACAGCTTCTTTTTGTTCTTCCGCATTTAAATCCTTTTCTTTAAGCATTCCTGCTTTTCCTGAAATCGCAATACCAACCAAACTAATTGCAATACCAATCAATACTATAATTCCTCCTTTGGTTTCTAGTAATTTTGAAAAAGTACCGTTATAAATGGGCGGAATTAAAGTGCCAAATGCTGCTGTAAACCCTAATGCAACCGCCATACCAAGTCCGATACCCAAATAACGCATCGCTAGTCCAAAAGTCAAGCCTCCTATTCCCCAAAGCATTCCGAAAAAGAAGGTCCAAAATTTAGTCTCTGAATCTGCAGCACCTAGTACTTCTATCAAGTTAGGAACGGTAAAATACGCCATAATAATTGGTGCAAAAATCCATGCAGCAAAGCCTAACACTAGCCAAGAAGTTTCCCAAGACCATTTTTTTATCAGTTTAAAAGGGATGTAAAAACTTCCTGCTGCCAATCCGCCAATAGCGTGTAATAGTAATCCTAAAAGTGCTCCCATAATTTATCCCATCCTAAATCCTTCCTGTCCCGAAGTATCGGGAGGAAGGACTTTTTAACGATTCGTTTTATTAAATTAATATTCATTTAATTCTTCGTGACAATTTGTGAAATTTGTGTCTTAGGCTGCTTCAAAATCTTTGGTTAATAATTTCTTCGCCAATTGCAATTCTTCTTCCGTAAATGGTTTTGCTTCTGATGCTGATACTGCTCCTTCCAATTCAAAAATATTCTTTGCTCCCGACAATACTGTCGATACACCTTTTTGATCTAATACCCAACGCAATGCAGCTTGTGGCATATTGGTAACATCATCACGCAATAAATAGTTAAATGCATTGACCTGATCTACTCTTTCAGCCAATTCTTCTCTAGAATATCGTGCATTGAGTGTCCCTTTTGCAAAAACAGTATCTTTTGTAATGGCTCCAGATAAAAATCCGTTTGCCAAACATTCTCGTGCAAAAACACCTATTGGATATTGTTGTAATTCTTCAATTAACTGTTGCGATTCTCTATTCATTAAACTTAAAACGACTTGAATCACATCAATTTTATTTTCTTTAGCCCACAAACGAGCTATATCTTCTGTTTGATGAAACATAGATATTGAATGTGCTACATAACGTACTTTTCCTTGTTTTTTTACTTGTTCCAAACCTTCCCAAACATCATCTTTAATTTCATCTGGAGAAAATGGGGAATGAAAAAAAAGCACATCTATATAATCGGTTTGTAAACGTTTTAAACTTTCTTCAACAGAATCAATTACTCTTTCTTTATAAAATAGAGACCTACCACCTTCAATACATGGATTTCTACCAAATTTTGAAGAAATATGAACCTTGTCTCGCTTCCCTTTTAAGGCTTTACCTAATACTATTTCTGCAACACCGTCTTGTTTGTCTGTTCCATATTGTGGAGCTGTATCAAAAAGATTAATTCCTAAATCTATCCCTGCATGAATGGTATTGATACCATCCTTTTCGGCAACACCACCGTATACATTATTCCCGAAAGCCCAAGTACCTAAACTTATCTCACTAACTTTTAAGCCTGTTCTTCCTAATTTTCTATATTTCATATATTGACTTATAAATATTTCTTTTTTAAGGCTTCCAGTTTTTCAGAAGCATTTTTTATAAAAAGTTTTACTATTTTTTCTCCTCGAATTGAATTTGATGGTCTTGGGTCTTTACCAGACACAGCATCTAATTCTAAGGTTATTTCTCTATCTTTCGGCAAACACTCTAAATCAACCGTTTCAGGTTCATAATACAATTGCAAGGAGGTTTCACCCAAAGCAGAATGGTTTGCGACTAATAAATCGTCAGGTAAAATATCAAACTCAGCGAAAGTCCAAAAATAATTGTTTGGATACTTTTGATTGAATTCACTGGCTACATCTCTTAAAATTTGAAGATGTGGTTCGCCTGCATGACCTGAAAGTAATACAATTATTTTAAAACCTTGTGCTGTCAATTGTTCAAAATATTCTGTACATATTTGTTTAATCAGCCCTTCTGAAAACTCAATAGAATGTTTTGGAAAATCAACCCCTGGATATGATTTTATCAAGTTTGCTGCCAAACTAATGGAAGGAAATACCAAACCACCAACTTCAGTAGCCAAATCAACACATAGATGCTGTGCTTTATGGGTATCTAGTCCTGTTGGGTTATGACAACCATGATATTCTAAGGCTCCCCAAGGCAAATAAGCAATTGGATTTCCCTTTTGAATGGCTTCAATCTGTAATGGACGTAGTTTGTCGTAAAATCCCCAATGTGAATTCATATTTTATTTATGATAAATTAGTGGATTATGAGCTTCGTTATTGAGTATATCACCTATTTTTAAGGTTTTAAAATAGGCATCTGACAACACATTTTGCTTTCCATTAAATGTTGCTCCATCTGGCATAAAAGCACAGGTCATCGCATTACGCGTGTAGGGTGTCATATTTACTCCTGCAGCATGAATATTCAATCCGTTATGAAAAGAACAACTTCCTGCTTTAATCACTGAAGGTACTGGTTCAACATTTTTATACTCTGGATAAGTATCAAAAATATCACCCATATTTGCTCCAATTCCAGGTTCAATAAAATCAGTTTTATGATTAGATTCTGGCATAAAATACAGACAACCATTTTGTAAGGTTACATCTTCTAGAGCGATCCAAATACTTAAGGCTTCTCTATGGCTAAACGACCAAAAAGGAGTATCTAAATGCCAAGCGGTAGAGTTTGCCCAAGGTTGTTTGATTAAAGATTGATCATGCCAAACGCGTATACCGTCTACTTGTGCAAGGTCAGCTGCCATTTTACCAATACGTTCGTCTAGTATTAATTTCTTTACTTCATCATCAGTCATCCATAAATTAATAATTTGTGTAAACACTTTCCCGAAGTAATCGGCATTGTCATTAATTCCATCATCCTCTCCTGATTTCACTTCAGAATGTGGAAATTTTGTTCCTTTTCTATCCGTTACAGCTTTATCAATGGTTTTTTTCCAATGGCTAACTTCGTCTGGATTTAAAAAATCGTCAATAATTAAAAAACCGTTTTTTCTATAGGATGCTATTTGATCTTGAGATAAGTTATGATTCATAAGATTTGTTTTTGTTATTAAAAGGTAATAAATCTTATTAAATTTTATCACCTACACAATAATAATGTTTATTCTATAATAGATTAACCTGTGGTGTCCTGATATAAAAAAATAATAGATTTACACCAAATGATTATGTAAATTTTCAACATTTTCACAACATAATTGCTCCATTACTTGTTGCAATTGTGTTTTTAAGATGTTAATCGTATGATTACCTCCTTCTTTGCCTAATGCTGCTACACCATACATAAAAGGTCTGCCCATAAATGTAAATTCTGCACCAGAGGCAAGCATCCTTGCAATATCTGGACCTGATCGAATACCACCATCAATCATAATTTTTATTTTCCCTTTATATTCTGTTATAATTTTTTGTAGTGAATGTATGGTAGACTCACCTGGGTCTAATTGTCTCCCGCCATGGTTAGAAATAATGATCCCATCCATACCCAAAGCAATAGATTTTTCTACATCAATAACATTAGCAATACCTTTAATAACAATCTTTCCTTTCCACTTATCACGTAAAACTTTAATTTTTTCTTCATTCAATCTGCCAGAAAACGTAGCATCCATAAAAGCACCTAATTGTTTTAAATCTAAGCCTTTTGGCATATAAGGCTCTAATGT